>JBEIRS010000109.1:0-5415 GCA_040375795.1 Methylibium sp. | reverse complement strand
GCAAAAAGTTTGATTTTCTTGGGCAGAACGGTCACTTGATCATTCTCTATGTCACTGCGGGCACTGTGAGGGGCTGGGTGTTGATGCCGGGTTCAACTTTTTATGAGCAAGTTTTGATGAAAAGCAATTGGAAATCAGTGTCATTGATCACCATGATGGTGTTTTTGGGTTTGTCGGGGCAGGCTTCTGTGGCCCATGCCAAAAAATCAAAAAATAAAACGGTGAGTGGTGTCGTCACTAAAGTATCAGATGGCGATACCTTGTGGGTGCGGCCAGATCAATGTGCGGAAAAAGAGGGGGGCGAGTGTCCTCCGATCAAGCTGCGTATGCAAGGCATGGATGCTCCTGAAGTGTGCCAGGACATGGGTGAGCAATCGGCGGCAGCTTTGCGATCTCGGGTTTTGAATCAAAAGGTGACGGTCAGTTTGGCATCTCAAGACCGATATGGACGTGAGTTGGGTCGGGTTTGGCTCAATGGTGATGATGTGGGCGCTTGGATGGTTCGCCAGGGTTGGGCATGGAGTTATCGCTATAAGCACAATGCTGGCCCTTATGCCGAGCAAGAGCAAGAAGCCCGACACGCTCAGAAGGGCTTATTTGTGGATCCGGCTGCAATGGAGCCGCGTGCTTTTCGTCAATCTCATGGGCCTTGTCGCTATCGTTAATGGGCATATAAGAGCAGGCAAGGCCTCTTGATCATTAAAAAAATAGGGGGCTTGTTTGAGTTCGCGTGATCTTACAAGCTCACCTTGGTTTCAACTTTGAAAGAAACCCTGGTGGGTCAATCATTGAGGCAGCGGCTTTGGTGTGCAGGTGGTTGGTCCATCTTGAGCCATGCCTTGACGCAATTGATTCGATTGGTTTGCAATGTGCTTTTGGCTCACCTTTTGATGCCAGAAGCTTTTGCCCTGAGTACCGTCGTGGTGTTGCTCACGGTCGGCCTGACTCTGTTTTCTGATTTGGGTATTTTTCAACACGTCGTGCGTCATCCGAATGCAGAGGATCGACGCTTCCTCGACACCGCCTGGAGTGTGCAGATCGTTCGGGGAGGGGTGATTTGGCTATTGGCGCTTGGCTTTGCTGCTTGCTTGCCATGGTGGGTGAGGGCAGGGTGGGTGGGGGTTGATACGGTCTATGCTGATCCCCGCCTGCCCTGGATGATTGCGGTAGCCACCTTCAGTGTGGTATTTCAAGGTTTGGAGTCAACCCAAGTATTGATTGAGCGCCGCCATATGCGCTTGAAGCGATTGACCCAGATGGAATTGTCCAGCCAAGTGGTGGCATCGATTGTGATGGTAACAACGGCTTGGCTGACGAGATCTGTTTGGGCTTTGGTGTTGGGGGGGCTTCTTTCGGCGGCACTTCGATGTGTCTGGAGCCACCGCTTGCTTGGCGGGCCTGCCAATCGGTGGCTTTGGGATGCCCATGCACTGCGTGACTTGCTGGGTTTTGGTAAGTGGGTGTTTTTTTCTTCGATGCTTTACTATTTGGTGTCGAACAGTGATCGATTGATTCTTTCAAGCCTGATTGACAGCAGCCGCTTTGGTTTATATTCGATCGGGTTTTTACTGGCAACAGCGCCCGCCCTGGTCGTCCATACGTTGGCTGGCAGTCTGGCCTTGCCGGCCTTGAGCGAAGTGGCTCGTGAACGGCCTCATGATCTGGTTCACGTGTTGGCAAAATTTCAGCGCCTCTCAGATGGGTTTCTTGGGCCGATGCTGGGTTTGTTATGGATCCTCGGGCCAGTGATCATTGGCTTTTTTTATGATGCGCGCTATCAGGCTGCGGGTCAGATTCTCAGCACTTTGGCATGGGGCTTGGTCGCCAGCCGTTATGCGGTGGTCGAGCAGTGTTATCTTGCGATGGGGCAGCCCCAGATGCTGACTTTGGTGAATGTGCTGCGTTTTATTTGTGCATTCGCAGGGATTCCTCTTGCCTTTGAGTGGGCGGGTTTTGAAGGGGCTTTGACGGTCATTGTCTTGACGCAATACACGGGCTGGCCTGTGGCGGTTTACTTCAAGCTCAGAAACAAACTCTTTGACTGGAGGACGGAGTTGCTGAGCATTCCCTGGTTGGCTTTGGGGTTCATGATGGGTGGCATCATCAGTTTCATACTGAAATCCCTCAGGTGGATGCCGGTATGAGCTTGGGTATTGTCATCATTGGGCGCAATGAAGGCACTCGCCTTCAACGCTGTCTGCGCTCGGTGTCAAGATCAGAGGCTTGTATTGTTTATGTGGATTCAGGCTCTAGGGACGGCTCGGTTGAACTCGCCGATTCTTGGGGTGTGAATGTGGTGTCATTGTCTGACTCTTTGCCCTTCACTGCAGCGCGGGCTCGCAATGCAGGTTTTGCCAAGCTCCAACATTTGAACCCCAAGGTTGAATACGTTCAATTCATGGATGGTGATTGTGAGCTTGCTTCTGGGTGGTTCATGTACGCCATGAATTTTTTGCAGGCTCACCCTGGGATGGGAGCGGTGTGTGGTCGCCGCAGGGAACGTTTTCCTGAGCAATCGATTTATAACAAATTGTGTGATATCGAATGGGATACCCCTCTTGGTGAGGCTCGATTTTTCGGTGGTGACGTGTTGATACGCGCCAACGCCTTGCGTGAAGTAGGGGGCTATCGGGATGATTTGATTGCTGGTGAAGAGCCTGAGTTGTGTATACGCCTGCGTGCTGTGGGCTGGCGCCTTTGGCGACTTCCCCATGACATGACTTGGCATGATGCAGCCATGGTTGATTTTTCTCAATGGTGGAGGCGCACCATGCGATCAGGTTATGCCTTTGCCCAGGGGGCTCATTTACATGGCGCTCCCCCTGAGCGTCACTGGATTCGCGAATCTCGTCGAGCATGGTGTTGGGGTTTGGCATTGCCCGCCTTGCTTGGCCTGTCTTGGCTGTGGCCTGAGACAGCGCACTGGACTGTTTGGGCTTTTGGGGTGTATCCGGCCCAGGTGTTGCGTTTGATCTTGCGAGGGAAGGGGCCTGGAGCGATGCCGCCATCGCGAGCTTTTTTTCTGGTGTTGGGCAGGTTCCCTGAGGCTCTTGGGCAAATGAAGTATTGGGCCGACCAGTTCACCAAGCGACCTCCTGGGCTGATTGAATATAAATCAAGGGGAACCTACCAATGACGCTGCGTGTGGCTTATTTGATCAATCAATACCCCAAGGTGAGTCACAGCTTCATTCGGCGTGAAATTCAGGCGCTTGAGCAGCAAGGTGTGTACGTTGAAAGGTGGGCTTTGAGAGGTTGGACAGGGCCCTTGGTGGATACTCAGGATTTCGCTGAACGAGGGCGTACCCGCTATATTTTACAGCAAGGGGCCGCAAAGTTGATCTATGCCTTGATGGCCACCATGCTGTCTGAACCGATGGCTTTTTTTAAATCTGCATGCTTGGCCACTCGTGTGGGCTGGGGTTCTCAAAGGCCACTGTGGGTGCACTGGGTGTATTTGGCCGAAGCGAGCTTGATGGCGCGTTGCTTGCGTCATCAAAAGATCAATCACTTGCATGCCCATTTTGGCACCAATGCCGCTCAAGTCGCCATGTTGGCGCATGGCCTCACTGGTGTGGCTTACAGTTTCACGGTGCATGGCCCAGAAGAGTTTGACCACGTTCAAGCCCTGGCCCTTGCTGAAAAGCTACAACATGCTGCCTTTGTCGTGGCAGTCAGTTCATATGGGCGCAGTCAATTGTTGCGTTGGGTGCCACTGTCACAATGGAGCAAGGTCGAGGTGGTGCATTGTGGCTTGGAGTCAACATTTTATGCCCCAACCGATAGCACAGTTTGGCCATCAGCCAGGTTGGTGTGTGTCGGTCGATTGTGCGAGCAAAAGGGCCAGCTTTTATTGCTGCAAGCTGCTGCCCTGATCATGCACCAAGGGCTGTCTTTTGAATTGGTGCTTGCCGGAGACGGCGATATGCGTGTCAAGATCGAAGAATTGATCCATGAATTGAAACTGAGCGACCATGTTCGGGTGACTGGTTGGGTCAGCAGCGTACAGATTCGATCAGAGTTATTGAATGCCAGGGCCTTGGTGCTGCCGAGCTTTGCGGAAGGTTTGCCGGTGGCCTTGATGGAGGCCATGGCCCTGGGCCGACCGGTTATCAGTACTTTTGTGGCGGGGATTCCTGAGTTGGTACGTCAAGAACAAGAAGGCTGGTTGGTTCCTGCGGGTGATGTTGATAGCTTGGCTCAAGCCTTATATACCTGCTTGACTGCAACGCCACAAACCCTGTCACGCATGGGTCAAAGAGCTCAAGCAAGGGTTCGGAGCCGCCATGATAGTCATACTCAAGCTCTCAAACTTCGGCACCTGTTTGAAGCAGCAGCTCAAAAAAAAACATCAAGGGGTCTTCATGAGCCATGTTCTTGAAATCATCGCTTTGCTGATGGCACTCATGACGCTGGGGCCTTCTTTACTTTTGGGGGTGCAGGTGGCGTCTGCTTGTCGAGTTCGACACCCATCGCGCCTGGTTTCAACAAAGCCATTGAAGGAAGGTTTGTCCAAGGGGCCTTGGGTTGTGATCATGCCAGCTCACAATGAGGCTCAGGGCATCCGAGCCGCCATTTTCAGTATTCTTCCTCAATTGCGTCCGGGTGATCGTTTGCTGGTGGTGGCAGACAATTGCAGTGACGACACGGCTGAAGTGGCTCGAAGTGTCGGTGCGGAGGTTATCGAGCGTTTCGACTCGCATCAGCGTGGCAAGGGTTTTGCCCTTGATTTTGGAATCCGGCATCTGGATACCAAGGGCCGCCCCGAGGTGGTGATCGTGGTAGATGCTGATTGCATTGTGTCACCGGGCAGTGTGGGTATTCTGGCAGCCGAATGTCTGCGTGATGGTCAACCCGTGCAGGCGCTGGATGTGATGCAGGCTCCTGCAGGAGCTGGTCTTTCTGTACGAATTGCTGAATTGGCCTGGGTACTCAAAAACCAAGTTCGCCCCCTTGGCGCCCTGGCTTTGCATGCGCCTTGTCAGTTGATGGGCACGGGCATGGCTTTCCCGTGGACGGTGATTCGCAGGGCCTCCTTGGCCACGGCTGATCTTGCAGAAGACCTTCAGCTTGGGCTGTATTTGGCCGCCATGGGCAGCCCCGCGCGCTTTGTGCCGTCTGCCGTGGTGAGTAGCGAGTTTCCACTTCATACCTCAGATCTCATCAAGCAAAAAACCCGTTGGGAACACGGTCATTTGCAACTGATGAGGTCACAATTTGGGCCCCTTTTGTTTCAGGCATTGAGGCGCAGGCAATGGCCTTTGTTGGCGCTGGTCCTTGATCTTGCGGTTCCCCCCTTGGCTTTATGGGCTTGGGTGATTCTTTGTTTCTTCATGTTGTTCACGGGTTTGGGTTTTTTATTTGTGTTTTTGTGGCCAGCTAACTTGTTGCTTATTTCGTGTTTATTGTTGTTGAT
>JBEIRS010000218.1:0-3066 GCA_040375795.1 Methylibium sp. | reverse complement strand
CCATTGGGTTTGGGGCGAGCAATGTAATCGTCAAACGCACCATCGAAGGCTTTAAACAAGGCATGCACTTGGCTCAACACTGCATAACAGTCTGCCACGGTATTGACAATCACCCGAATGGCACGAATATCCAGAATTTGAGGAAATGCCAAGCCCTTGCCCTGCATTTTCTTCCAAATGCTATAGATATGTTTGGGCCGCCCCTGAACTTCTGCCTGCAGGTGGTGAGCCGCGAGGGCCTGACTCAACTGCTGCCGAAACAACTCAACCCCAGCCTCTCTTTCAACCCGACGCTCATCCAACAAAACAGCCACGGCACGATAATTTTCTGGCTGCAAAAAACGAAATGAAAGATCTTCCATTTCCCATTTGATTTGCCAAATGCCCAACCGGTTTGCGAGGGGAGCAAACACATGCAGACTTTCCTCGGCAGTCTCCAGCGGACAATCACGTTTGCTTTGGGCATGGTATCTCAATGTTTGCAAACGCGAAGCAAGTCGCAAAAGAACCACTCGCAAATCTTGTGAAAACGCCAAAAACATCTTGCGCACCCGCTCGGTTTGTTGCGACTGAAAGCCTGGGCCGGGCTGTGCTTTGCGGGCAGCACGTTGAATCTGAACCAACTTGCGGGTATGTAGCATGAGGCTGGCATAAGTGGGCCCAAAAGCCTTGCGGACAATTTCTTCAGGGTTTTGAAGGTAATCAGCCGCATAGACCAAATAAACAGCGGCGCGCATGGATGGCGCAGCACCAATACCCTGCAAAATAGTGGCCATGCCATCTGCATGATCTTGCGCCCCTTCCCCAGAATGCAAAATTTGGCCCTGCAAAAGGGGCTGAGCAAAATTTTTGGCACGCACCAATTCTTGCTCACCAACCGAAGCATCGTCTTGGGCCTCCACCCATTGAACGATGCTGGAAGAAGACGGATCTGAGAGAGTGGTTTTCATGCAAACTGGCTGTATCAGGCCTTGAATTCAAAGAATCAGAAAATCAAGATATTAAAAAAGATTGAACCACCGCAACCTGCTCATCTTGAACCAGGGTGGGGGCATGGCCGACGCCGTTGATGTCATACCGCTGCGCCCGGGGGCCACGCTGGGTCATGGCGTCGGCCGTGGCAGAAGTGAGAAGGTCTGACTCAGCCCCGCGTAAAACCAAGGTTGGGCAGCGTATGGCATCATAGGCCTTCCAAAGGTACGCGTTATTGGCTGCGGCACTTTCAGCATTCACGCTTCGAAAAATGTCGGCAATGCGGGGGTCATAATGCAATTTGAAGCCGGATCCATCGGGCCGCAACATCGGCCTGGACAGCGCCGCCCATTGTTCATCAGTGTGTGGGCCAAAACCAGGCGATACCCTTCGCAAATCATCAAATGCTGCTTGTTCATCGCTCCAATGAAAAGGTGCCCCCACATAAGCTCCAATGCGATCGAGTGCCGGCAAAGGCAATTCAGGCCCCACATCATTGAGCACCAGTCGCTCAATGGGGGTGTGTGGCAACGCAGCCAAAAGCAAAGCAATCAAGCCGCCCATGGATGTGCCTACCACATGAAGAACCTCGGCATCCAGTCGAGCCAGCAAGGTCACCACATCAGCCCCATAGGCCGGCACCTGATACCCTAAGGGATCCAGCAAATAATCAGAATAACCACGCCCTGGCATATCGGGGCAAACCACCCGGTATCGATCGCAAAGCGATCGTGCCAGGGTATCAAAATCACGCCCCTGCCGGGTCAAACCGTGGAGGCACAGCAACACTCGAGGGTTGCCTGGGTCACCCCACTCCCAGTAAGCCAGCTTCAGCAATTGTGCCGGTCGAAGGCACTGCACGTGGTTTAATCGAGGCCGAATGGTCAAAATATTCATGAGAAAGCACCTGTCCTTGGCTAAAGTATCGATTTGCGAAATCATCCTACATAGATGTCAAGGAACCATAAGGAATTCTCATGCTTCAAGGAAAAACAGCCCTGGTAACAGGGTCCACCAGCGGTATCGGCCTGGGCATTGCCCAGAGCCTGGCACGCCAAGGGGCTCATATCATTTTGAACGGTTTTGGTGATGTTGAAGCCGCGCAAGCTCAAATCAGATCATTGGGGGTAAAAGCATCTTATTGCAAGGCTGATATGCGTCAACCCCTCGAAATCGCTGACATGATGGCCCAAGCTGAAAAGGAGTTTGGCGGGGTGGATGTGTTGGTCAATAATGCAGGCATTCAGCATGTGTCGCCCATCGAAAATTTACCACCCGACCAATGGGATGCCATCATTGCCATCAACCTGAGTGCTGCGTTTCATACCACTCGCCTGGCCATTCCCGGAATGCGCAACAAAAACTGGGGGCGAATCATCAACATTGCCTCTGCCCACGGCCTGGTGGCCTCAGCTCAAAAATCTGCTTATGTCGCGGCCAAACATGGCATGATCGGTCTGACCAAAGCCGTGGCTCTTGAAACAGCCACCACAGGCATTACCGTGAATGCCATTTGCCCTGGGTGGGTTCTCACCCCTCTTGTACAAAAGCAACTCGATGCACGCGCAGCAGCGGAGCACATCGACAACACTGAAGCCACCAAACGGCTTTTGTCAGAAAAGCAACCCTCATTAGAGTTCACCACCCCAGAGCAACTGGGCGAACTGACGGTTTTTTTGTGCTCACAAGCTGGCCAAAACGTGCGTGGTGCGGCCTGGGCCGTCGATGGCGGCTGGACAGCGCAATAATCCACGGGCCCCCTGTGTCATCCATCATACCGTTCTGGACTTTGCGAGCAAACGCAATGAAAATCACTGCGCGCAAGTCGCGAAGTCCAGATTTTTCTTCTGAATGCAGCAACTGCGCGCAGCATGACAGTCAGGGTCATTTATTCTTACGCGTGTGCTGTGTCAATACCGATGCCAATACAGGCAGGGCCAAGAAATCAAATTGAATTTTGCAGAGCAGATTCAATCACTTCGCGCAAAATAGAACCATCCACTTGACGTAAATTGGCCCGCCCCAGTCCTTCAAGGGTGACAAATCGCAACGCTCCAGCTTCGGCTTTTTTATCTGTCAGCATCAAATCCAGAT
>JBEIRS010000190.1:0-3536 GCA_040375795.1 Methylibium sp. | reverse complement strand
CCCTGGATGCACGTATTGATGGTCAAACTTGGCGTATTGGTTTGAGTGTTTGCTATGATTTACGCTTCCCTGAGCTCTACCGGGCCATGATGAGTCCTCCTTGTGATTTAATCTGTGTGCCCTCTGCCTTTACTTACACCACCGGTCAAGCCCATTGGGAAATCCTGCTTCGTGCCCGTGCCATTGAAAACCAGTGTCATGTGATCGCCCCCGCCCAAGGTGGTTTGCATGAAAATAAGCGCCGAACTTGGGGGCATAGCATGGTCATTGACCCTTGGGGTGAGATTTTGTCGAGCATTCCAGAGGGGGAAGGCTTGGCGCTTACTGAAATTTTTCTACAACGCGCAGCCACGGTTCGGCAGCAATTGCCAGCGTTAAGTCACCGGCGGTTCGGAGATCTTTCATGATGGATCTGCTGCTTGTTTCAGCCGCTTCCTTGATCGCAGGGTTGATGGATGCCATTGTCGGTGGTGGGGGCTTGATTTTGGTGCCAGTACTGTTTGCAAGCTTCCCTCAGGCAGCCCCTGCCACTCTCCTTGGCACCAACAAGGCGGCATCAGTTTGGGGCACCAGCCTTGCTGCCATTCAGTACACTCGACGGGTTCAATTGTCCTGGACTGCTTTGGCGCCAGGGTGTGCAGCCGCCGTGCTAGGGAGTTTGATGGGGGCATGGGCCGTCACCCTTCTCAGCCCTGTTTTGCTGCGATTGATATTGCCTTTGGTATTGTTGGCTGTATGGATCTATACCTTGGCGCATAAAAATTTGGGCCAAAGCCATCAACCTCGCTTCAAAGGCAGCTATGAAACCCTTGCAATATGCTTGATTGGAGGGATCATTGGGTTTTATGATGGTTTTTTTGGGCCAGGCACAGGGAGTTTTTTTGTTTTTTTGTTTGTGCGTTGGCTGGGGTATGATTTTTTACATGCTTCTGCAAGCGCCAAGGTGCTCAATACCATGACCAATCTTGCAGCCTTGACCCTCTTTTCTTTGAAAGGGCATGTTTGGTGGCATCTGGCAGCCAGCATGGCCGTAGCCAATATGGTTGGCAGTTTTCTCGGAACCCGCTTGGCGCTCAAATATGGCTCAGGTTTTGTGCGCTGGGTTTTTATTGCTGTGGTGGGCTGTTTAATTATGAAAACAGCTTGGGACGTCAGGCATGTTTTCATTTGACCCGGCCAGACAGGGCGTGAGCCTCACCTTGAGCCTGATCCATCTTGTGAGCGGCTTTAGTGTCTACTTTTATCAGTCTGCATCAGGCCGCTCGAATGTCGCAAGATTGATGAAACGAGACAGAGGCACTCGGGCGCGGGGCTTTGGCGAAACGGGTAAAAATTGGGGCTTTATTTACTGAGATGAGGTACCGGTAGCGGAATTGAAGGTTCGCGACGGTAAATGACGAAGTTCTCGATGCGATTGGTGGGGCGTTGTTCGGCAGCCATGAACATCCAGCCGGGCGGTATGCCCCTCGCTTCAGCACCTGGGCGCTCAGATTGCAATAAAAACTCGCAGGAAGTATTGAAGGAATCAGGCGCAGCTTCAACCTGATATTTACCGAAATAAATTAATGAGGCCACCAGCGCTTTGCTGCCCCCTGGAGTTGCAATACAGCTTTCTGCTGGAATGTGTTGCAAGACTTTTTGAACCAAAGGCCGCATACTTCGAGCGTAATCAAGCAGAGGAAGCCACAGGCTCATGAGAAGCAACCAGCAAAGAGCCACACCGCCTGCAGGCAGGATCATGCTTTTCCAAAGGGCGTGGCGATTTTGCCCTGCCCGCCAGTGCACCAGCCACACCCAGGAAATGCTTCCACAAAGCCCAATGAGCAATGCAGGTGCATTGAAATGAGCCTGAAAGCCTGGGGCCAGCTTGAGTACATTTGCGGCGGGTTGGGCAGGAAACCCCGTTTGGATTGCCATATAAATTACCCAAATTACAATCGCTACAGAGGTAAAGAAAAAAACAGAAAACCAATCAATGGCGGCTGCAGTGGCTCGATCAAGGGTAGGGAGAGCAAACGCGGCCAACATGGCCAATGCAGGAATCGACAACATCAAAGCTCGATCAGAGCCCCCCATCGCAAGGCTTGAGATGATGGCGATCAGGGCACTGCCGAGGGGAATGAGAATATGTCGGCGAAACCAATGATGACGCCAGCGCCAGAGGGTCCAGAGGGCCAGTGGCCAACTGGGCCAAGTGAACCAGAGCAACAGACGTAAAATGTCATAGGGATTGTCAAGCTTGCTTTGAATATGCCATTGCCAACTCTGTTGCTGAAACACCGTGGCCATGCCAACATAGATGGCAATACCGAGTAAAATCAGCCGACTGAGGCGGCGGGCACCCGCATAGTGAGATTGAACCCCGCTCACCCCCCCGACAATCCCCATAAATACAGCCATGGCCGGTGCCCCGCTGCTTACCAAAATAGCCAGCGCAAGCCCTGCACACACACAAGCCTTGACAAACTGAAACGGGCTGGCCCCAATGGCGTACAAAAGCATACAGACCCCGAGCAATTGCAGTATTTCAGGGGTGGTTTCATGGCCTAGTTGCAGCAGACCGAGTGTGGCAATAAGAGCCAAGAGTGCCCCATCAGCAATGGCGCAGGCGTAGTCAGCAGGCTGGGCTTCGCCACCAAAAGCAAAACGAATGGGCTGCGCTGCTTGAGTATGAGCCAAATGGTAAGCCCCATACCAAGTGAAGCACAGAGCAGCGGTGAGCATCAATGAGAAAGGGATGCGTGCGGCCAAGGCTTCGGGGATCAGCGGGCTCAGCAGTTTAATAAAAAAAGCCCCCAGCCAGTAGGGCAGCAGGCCGGACTCTGTGGCCAGCCCGCCCAGATCAGGTGCCCACCAAGATGTACGACCCAAGGCAATTTCAAGCATATAGCCAAAGGCAGTGACGTCAGCGTTTTTCCAGGGGTCGCGACCAAACAGCCCTGGCAATACATAAGCCACGCAGAAAATAATCAGGGCACTGCGTGGAAGCCTTGCGGCCGCACGATGAGAAACTAGAGCGGGGTTAGGGTAGGGCGGGGGCACGTCAGTGGCTGCAAAAATCAGTGGGCTGATACGATGAAAAAGAAGAGGACTCAAGATACCGTTTGGAAAAATCAAGATCTGGTGTCTTCGTATCTGGTTTCATAAATCTCGCTGCATTCGAGTGGCCTGGTGTGCCGGGCGCTCTCGGTGCTGACGCAGACTGATGAAGTTAGATACTCGTGATCACTTGATGGATTTTTACTTTAACGGGAATGACAAGCAGGTTGATTTTTTTTGGGCCGACGATTAAAAAAGGCAGCCAAAGCTGCCTTGAAAAAAAAAGAGACATTGAGATTGGTGTTACTACAGGACAGCACCAGCTTTGAACCTATTTTTTGGTACCCACAAGAAATTTATTGTGAAACTTCTCGATACGACCGCCAAGAGAGTCAAATCTCTTTTGGCTACCCGTATAGAAAGGGTGAGATTCGCTGGTGGTTTCAAGTTTGACGAGCGGAAGCTCGCGACCGTCATCTAGTTTGATGGTGTCTTTG
>JBEIRS010000129.1:0-4695 GCA_040375795.1 Methylibium sp. | reverse complement strand
TGCATCAAGCGCGCTCGTTTTTTAGCCCTCTTGCCCTATAGCGATCAGCATCGCACCTAAGGAACCACATTATGCAAATTATCTTACTGGAAAAAGTTCCCAAGTTGGGTAACCTCGGTGATGTCGTCAATGTCAAAAACGGTTATGCCCGCAACTTTTTGATTCCGACTGGTGCGGCCCGTCGTGCCACTGAGTCTGCAATCAAAGAATTCAAACTCAAGCGTGATGAGCTTGAAAAAGCAGCCGCTGACAAGGTGACTGCGGCTCAAGCTCTGGCTGAAAAACTCAACGGTTGCGTACTTCAAATCACCCAAAAAGCTGGGGTTGATGGTCGCTTGTTTGGTTCAGTCACCAATGCTGACATTGCCGAGGCCTTGGCTCGAATCGATGTAAAAGTTTTAAAGTCTCAAATTCGCATGCCCAATGGCCCGCTCAAAACTCTTGGCGAGCATGAAGTCAGCGTGGCTCCTCACGCTGATGTGCTTGCTCAGATCAAGGTTTTGGTGGTTGCTGACGTTGAGTCATAGCATACAAGCCCCGCTTAACTCGTTGAGCCGCAAAGCGGTTTGGAGGTATGTCGTCCTGATTTTTGCGGGGAAGGGTGGTGCCGTTATTTATCCTTCTGTTCATGCTCAAACGGCATTTTGATCCGATTGTTGCTATTGCCACCGCTCCAGGCCGGGGGGCGGTGGGGGTGGTTCGTTTGTCAGGGCCCAATTTAGGCGATTGTATCCAGGCTCTATGTGGCCGGGAACTCCCCCCGCGGCTGGCAAGCTACGGCCCTTTTCTGGATGAGACCGGTCAGGCCATTGACCATGGATTGGCTTTATTTTTTCCAGCCCCTCACTCCTACACAGGTGAAAATGTGCTTGAGCTTCAGGCTCATGGGGGGCCAGTGGTTCTTCAGTTGCTATTGGCCTGTTGTTTGAAGGCGGGGCAAGAGATTGGTCTGCGTTTGGCTGAGCCTGGTGAATTCACTCAGCGGGCCTTTCTCAATGGCAAGCTTGATTTGGCCCAGGCCGAGGCCGTGGCTGACTTGATCAATGCCAGTACCGAAGCCGCAGCACGATCAGCCAGCCGCTCTCTTTGCGGGGCTTTTTCAACGGAAATTCATGATCTGCAACAAGGCTTGATTCAACTGCGTATGTTGGTTGAAGCCAGTCTCGATTTTCCAGAAGAAGAGATTGATTTTTTAGAACGTGATGATGCCAAGGGCCAATTAAACCGGCTGCATACCGCTCTGGGGGGGCTCTTGCTCAAGGCGCGCCAGGGGGCACTGCTTCGTGAGGGCATGACCGTGGTGCTCGCAGGCCAGCCGAATGTTGGAAAAAGCTCTTTGCTCAACGCCTTGGCGGGGGCTGAACTGGCCATTGTCACCCCCATTGCCGGAACAACACGCGACAAGGTTTCCCAAACGATCCAAATCAAAGGGGTTCCGGTGCATATTGTGGATACAGCGGGGCTGCGTCACACCCGTGATGAGATTGAGCAAATCGGGATTGCGAGAAGCTGGGAGGCCATCACTCAAGCTGATGCAATTATTTTTTTGCGCGATCTGAGCCGGGCTGGGCAAGCCACTTATGACAACGCAGAATTTGAGATTGCCCAGAAAATTTCTGAGTTGGCTCAAAATTCAAAGCCAATTCTTGAGGTCTGGAATAAGCAAGACTTGCTGACAAACAACATCAAGCCTCCTGAAGGTGCCTTGTGCATTTCAGCGGCTCAATCCGAAGGCCTGGAAACATTGCGCGAGCGCCTGTTGCAGTTCGCTGGGTGGCAATCTGTGGCTTCTGAGGGTGTTTATATGGCACGATCACGTCATCTAAATGCTCTGTGTTTGACCCAAGATCACTTAAACCAAGCCAGCAAGCACCTGGAATACCAGGGCTCAGCACTTGATTTGATGGCTGAAGAACTTCGTTTGGCACAACACACCCTGGGCCAGATTGTGGGTGAATTCACAGCCGAGGACCTTCTTGGGGAAATTTTCAGTCGGTTTTGTATTGGAAAGTAAAACACAAGGAAATCTCAGCCTGAAAACATCAGGCTTTTCGCGCACATCTTCATTACCACGAAATGAGCTTCAATGGTGGCATACTTTGAGTCAGTCGCCTTGGCCACAGCCATGGCACCTTGACAGAGGAACCGGTTTGAATGAGTTTTTTAGTAATTGACGTTGGTAATACCCGGCTCAAATGGGCCCAATATGACTCAGCTCAGCCTGGCGCAAAAATTCTTGCCCAGGGGGCCGTATTTTTGGAAATGATTGGCCGCTTGGCTGAAACTTCATGGCAATTTTTATCCCAGCCCAACCAGATCTTAGGTTGTGTGGTCGCTGGTGAAGCAGTAAAGCGTGAAGTTGAAGAACAACTGGAAATCTGGGATCTTGCCCCACGTTGGGTGGTTTCATCGGCGCAGGCCGGCGGCATCATCAATGGCTATGATCACCCGGCTCGTTTGGGTGCGGATCGCTTTGTGGCCTTAATTGGCGCAAGACACCGGGCCTTGTCAGCACGCTTGCCGCGTCCTGTTTTGGTTGCCATGGTCGGTACGGCAGTGACGGTTGATGCATTGGATGCCTCAGGTCGATTTTTAGGTGGGTACATTCTTCCTGGCTTTGGGTTGATGCTGCGAGCCTTGGAAATGGGAACCGCAGGGCTCCATGCGCCTACAGGAGAAGTGGTTGATTTTCCAACCAATACCAGTGATGCCTTGATGAGTGGTGGAGCCAATGCAATGGCTGGAGCCATTCAGCGTATGTATTTGCATTTGGCGCGGCATACTCGCGAAGAGCCCATGCTCTTGATGACCGGCGGAGCTGCTGTGAAACTGGCCCCCATCACAGATTTGCCTTTTGAAATGGCTGAAACCCTCATTTTTGAGGGCCTTTTGCACTGGCAGGCCCATCAAAACGGCCACCCATCACAAGGCCAGCGCTGATTCTGGCCCCCCATTCACGGGCCTGGCCGTTGACATCCGGCCGGGGGGCAACACACTGACTTTAACCTTCTTCGCATTCCCACTCCAGTGGGAATTGATAAAGCGCTTTCTGGCATGACAGAGGGTGGCCATGGCTTGTTTTGCTGTGCTCAAGCGGATCCTGGAGGGGGTGAATCGGCTTGCGCAATATGACTGTCAAGGTTCGAGATCAATAGCAGTCCCTTGTCAGGCTGAGCAATCCTAAAAATTTTGAAATCAAGTCAACTTTCTTGACAGGGTGTGCGGTACGATCATCACTTGGGCGCCACTGCGCGTGCATAATTTTCAGCCATGAAAATTACACAAAGCATGGCGATTGTTGACAACCCAAGATAGCATTTGCACTGAAAGGCTACGGGAACCAGTGTCTCATTTGTAACGAGACACCAGGGGCTGCTTTGCGGCCCGCGCTATCTCCCCCCGCAATGAATGGTGGGGCTTCCCGCGTACACTGATGAACCGAAAATATTTTGGCACCGATGGTATTCGTGGCACGGTAGGGCAAGACCCCATCACGCCAGACTTTATGCTCAAACTTGGGCATGCTGTAGGAAGGGTTTTGAAAGCATCAAATGACCGCCCAACGATCCTGATTGGCAAAGATACCCGAATATCCGGCTACATGATGGAGTCAGCCCTTGAAGCCGGTTTTTCTTCTGCAGGCGTGGATGTTGTGCTGACGGGGCCCCTGCCAACACCAGGTGTCGCTTATCTGACTCGTGCCCTGCGCCTTGATTTAGGTGTGGTGATCAGTGCTTCACACAACCCTTTTTCTGACAATGGAATTAAATTTTTTTCTGCCTATGGTGAAAAGCTGCCAGACACCTGGGAGAGCAGTGTTGAAGAGGCCTTGTTGCAGGACCCTGCATGGGTTGGCTCGAAGGGCCTCGGCAGGGCACGCCGCCTGGATGATGCCCAGGGCCGCTATATTGAATTTTGTAAAAGCACCTTTGTTGCCAGCATGTCTTTAAAGGGAGTCAAAATCGTTGTGGATGGCGCTCATGGAGCCGCTTACTCGGTGGCTCCGCATGTTTTTCACGAACTCGGTGCTGAAGTGGTATCGATCCATTGCCATCCGGATGGCTTTAACATCAATGAAAACTGCGGTGCCACCCATCCGCAAGCTTTGGTGGATGCTGTGCGCGAGCATCGGGCTGATTATGGCTTGGCCCTGGATGGCGATGCCGACCGCCTCCAGATGGTTGATGCCAAGGGCCGTTTGTTCAGTGGCGATGAGCTTCTTTATGTGATGGCTGCCGATCGCCTGGAGCAAGGATATGCTGTGCCTGGAGTGGTGGGTACCCTCATGAGCAATATGGCGGTAGAGCACGCATTGCGATCCAGGGGGGTTGATTTTGTTCGGGCCAAGGTTGGAGATCGCTATGTGCTTGAGGAATTATTGACCCGAAATTGGAGCCTGGGTGGAGAAGGCTCAGGCCATTTGCTTGCGCTCGATAAGCACACCACTGGAGACGGCATTGTAAGTGCTTTGCAACTGTTGTGTGCTGTTCAGCGCACGGGACGCTCCTTGTCTCAATGGCTTGAATCTGTCGAACTCTTTCCCCAAATTTTGCTGAATGTACCCATTCAAGCCGAAAAAAACTGCTTGGACAACGCCACGGTGAAATTAGTCAAACAAGAAGTTGAACGAACATTGGGCACTCAGGGGCGTGTTTTAATTCGGCCCTCAGGAACTGAACCCGTGGTTCGAGTGAT
>JBEIRS010000161.1:0-3999 GCA_040375795.1 Methylibium sp. | reverse complement strand
TGCTGACATCCAGATTCCGATAATGAAAATATGCCTCCATGTCGGGCATGGTGCGTGCCAAAAATCGACGGTCTTGGCAAATACTATTGCCACACATGGGGGACTTGCCTTTGGCCACATACTGTTGCAAAAAGGCAAGCACCTGCTTCTGAGCCTGCATTTCATCTAGGCTGGAGGCTTTGACCCTCTCGATCAAGCCGCTACGCCCATGCGTAGCTTTGTTCCAAGCATCCATGGCGTTCAGAATGGCATCAGGCTGGTGAATAGCCAAAACAGGCCCCTCCACTCGTATGGTCAATTGAGGGTCTGTAATGACGACCGCAACTTCAATAATTCGATCAAAATCAGGATTCAAGCCTGTCATTTCAAGATCAAGCCAAATCAGGTTGTCATCACTTTGGGTCAGAATGGGCTCTGTCGCGTTTATCATCGGTGGAATTATAAATGGGTTGATCTGGCCCTCACCCTCAGGGGTTCTGTACGGGCGTGGGTATTGAGGAACGGTACAGTGGGTTCGTTATTTTCACTGGTTTTATATCTGTCGTTTTTTTTAAGCTGATTTTTCATGTCTCCTGACACCCTGACGCTTTTATTCGCCATCTTTTTGTGTCTTTCGGTTCTGCTTAAATTTTGGCTGGCCAGCCGTCAAATTCAGCATGTCAGAACCCATCGGAATCAGGTTCCTGAGACTTTTTCTGATGTGGTGAGTGTTTCTGCGCATCAAAAAGCGGCTGATTACACCGTGGCCAAAACCCGCTTTAGCCTGCTCACGACCGCATTTGGCAGCATGACTCTATTGGCCTGGACACTCCTGGGTGGGCTGGATGCATTCAATGGCTGGCTTCAAGAAACCCGTCTTTTGAATGGGGGGCCCATGGCCTACCAGCTCAGCCTGATACTTGGCTTTATGCTTTTGAGCAGCCTTGTCGAGTGGCCCTTCGAAATTTACAGTACCTTTCAGATTGAGCAAAAGTTTGGGTTCAACCGGATGACTTGGCGCCTGTGGCTGGCTGACACGTGCAAAAACCTCATTGTGAGCGCTCTCCTTGGGCTGCCGCTGCTGGCACTTGTGCTGTGGCTGATGGGGCAGGCGGGTTCAGGATGGTGGCTTTGGGCATGGGGTTCCTGGGCCGCCTTCAGCATGTTGATGCTTCTGATTTACCCCATGTTTATTGCACCTTGGTTTAACCGCTTTGAGCCCCTCAAAGATGAATCACTCAAAGCTCGGGTAGAGTCTTTGATGCAACGCTGTGGATTTTCATCTCAGGGCTTGTTCGTGATGGATGGCAGTAAAAGATCAGCCCATGCCAATGCCTATTTTACTGGTTTCGGGGCGGCCAAACGTGTTGTTTTCTTTGACACCTTGCTCAAAAAACTCCAACCAGAAGAAATCGAAGCAGTTTTGGCTCATGAGCTGGGCCATTTCAAATGCCGGCATACCCTCCAACGTTTGCTTGCGGCTTTGGGCCTGAGCGGGCTGGCCTTGGCTTTGCTGGGATGGCTCCATGGTACCACCTGGTTTTACCAAGGCCTTGGAGTGCAACCCTCGCTCAATGCTCCGAATGATGCCTTGGCACTGGTTCTTTTTATGCTGACCATACCTGTCCTGAATGATTTCATTGCGCCTCTTTTTGCCTGGGTTTCTCGAAAACATGAATTTGAAGCTGACGCCTTTGCCTCTCAGCAAGCCAGCGCAAAGGCCCTCTCCATGGCCTTGATTCGGCTCTATGAGGACAACGCCGCCACCCTCACCCCCGACCCTCTTTACACCCGTTTTTACAGTTCACACCCTCCAGCCATTGAACGAATTGCCGCACTTCATCAATTGGCACACCATCAAGCCTGAGCCCTGTTTGCGCAATACATGCTCGAATTTGGACTGGCAAACACAAAATCCGAATAGACTGCATCAAGCCATTTTCGTTTTTAAAAAGGTTTCTCATGAGTTTGAACAATATTGCATTGATTACAGGAGCACGGGGCGGTATTGGCCGGGCCTTACTTGAACGCTTACGTGCACGCGGTTTGCGTGTGGCTGCGGTGGGGCGTGATTTACTCACCCTCCGTGAAGTGGGTGCAGACGCTTATATTGCCGCAGATACCACCACCCCGGAAGGCGCTTTTGCGGCATTGGCAGCCTGCCGAGAGCAACTGGGCGCCCCTCCATCGTGGCTGGGCCATGCTGTCGGGAGCACCTTGATTGCTCCACTCCATCGGACCCGGGAGGAAGCCATACGTGACGTGCTTCGCGTTAATCTTGAAAGCAGCCTCTGGACGTTACAGGCCTGGCTCAAATCACTTGATGGTGCCCCAGGCGCTGCAGTCTTTGCAAGTTCAGTGGTGGCCCGAATTGGCGTGGCTCATCATGAAGCGATTGCAGCCGCCAAAGGGGGCATTGAAGCCCTGGTCCGCAGTGCAGCGGCCACCTATGCAGCCCAAGGGGTGCGCATCAATGCCGTGGCCCCTGGCATGACTGAAACGCCAATGACTCAAAATATGTTAAAACTGCCGGCGATGCGTGAAGGGGCCGCCAAACAATACCCTCTGGGCGGAGTGCAAACGGCCCAGGAAGTGGCGGCCGCCATGGACTGGCTACTGTCTCATGAGTCGCAACGCATCACGGGCCATGTGCTGCCAGTGGATGGTGGATTCACCACAGTGCGCCCATTGGTCAAGTGAGCCAAAGCGATATTAAGGAACGTTCATAAAATTCATCGCACTTGAAGGTGCCTGTCCCGGCTCAATTTAATCAAACAAGGAGAATCCTTTGGAAACTTTGGAAATCGCACTGATCTTTGCTGCAGTGGTTGCTGTCTTCATTTTTCAAACCTTCAAAATTGTGCCGCAGCAAAATGCGTGGGTGGTCGAACGCCTTGGGCGCTATGACCGAACGCTCACTCCAGGCCTGAAATTTGTGCTGCCATTGATTGAACGAGTGGCTTACAAACACTCACTCAAGGAAGTTCCTTTGGATGTTCCAAGCCAGGTGTGCATCACAAAAGACAATACTCAACTGCAAGTGGACGGAATCATCTATTTTCAAGTCACTGATCCCATGCGTGCCAGCTATGGCTCAAGCAACTATATGATAGCGATCACCCAATTGGCCCAAACCCTGTTGCGCTCCGTGATTGGCAAAATGGAGCTTGACAAAACTTTTGAAGAGCGTGATGCCATCAACAGCTCTGTGGTCAGCGCCCTTGATGATGCCGCCACCAATTGGGGAGTGAAGGTGCTGCGTTATGAAATCAAGGACCTCACTCCGCCAAAAGAAATTCTCCATGCCATGCAAGCTCAAATCACTGCGGAACGGGAAAAACGCGCTCTGATTGCCGCTTCGGAGGGTCGCAAACAAGAGCAAATCAATATTGCCACAGGCGAACGCGAGGCAGCAATTGCTCGTTCTGAGGGGCAACGCCAGGCGGATATCAATCAGGCGCAAGGCCAGGCAGCCGCCATTGTGCAAGTTGCTGAAGCCACCTCAGAGGCCATTCGTAACATTGCACAGGCCATTCAGCAGCCTGGTGGTACCGAAGCCGTGAACCTCAAAGTCGCCGAGAAAGCCGTTGAAGCTTACGCCCAACTGGCACAAAAGAACAACACCATGATTGTGCCTGGCAATATGACAGAAGTTGCCTCCTTGATCAGCACCGCCATGACACTGTTAAATGCCAAAACACCCTCCGCACCTTGATGCGCGAGCGATCTCGATGGCTGTTCTGAGATAAATTTGGCCAATCTGGCGATATGAGTTTCTTCCAGATTTTTATCAGATGCTTAAAAATCTGGCAATACTTGAGGCTGCGTGTCAGAAAACCTCAGTATTTCGAAATGAATCAAAGTAGAGGGGTTGTCTTGTGCATCGCTTCCCAGACAGATCACTCCATTTCCGTGCAAGGTACATGAGCCTCGACGCAGTGCAAGTATTTCATGGTCATTGGCAAACCGAACAAAGGTTCCGTTATAGCTCAGGTCTGTGAGCTGGAAGCTACCGCTATG
>JBEIRS010000064.1:0-6859 GCA_040375795.1 Methylibium sp. | reverse complement strand
TCACCAGCAGTGATTTTCAATTTGAATTCAAGCCCCCAATCAATTTACCTAACCCCATTCTTTCTCTCTCTCATCTTTCGTGTGGCTACGGAAATACTCCCACTTTACGTGATATTCACCGATCTTTATTGGCAGGGCAACGGATTGGGGTTTTAGGTGCGAATGGGCAAGGAAAGTCCACGCTTGTCAAAACCATTGCTCATGCCATACCTCCACTGAGTGGTGAAATCATCGAAGGCAAAGGGCTGTCCATCGGTTACTTTGCCCAACAAGAGCTGGATGTTTTGCAATTAGATGATGGACCTTTGATGCACATGATCCGTCTTGCACGAGACATTGGCCCGACGGCAAGGGAGCAAGAACTACGTGACTTTTTGGGCTCGTTTGGTTTTATTGGGGATATGGTCACTCAAGCCGTCGGCAGCCTCAGCGGCGGAGAAAAAGCACGCCTGGTATTGGCGATGCTGGTCTGGCAACGGCCCAATCTGCTTTTATTGGATGAGCCCACCAATCATCTTGACCTCAATACCCGAGAGGCACTTTCAATGGCTCTCAATGAATTTGAGGGCAGTGTCTTGCTGGTCAGCCACGATCGTGCACTGCTGAGAGAGGTTTGTGATGAATTTTGGCTTGTGACTCAAGGCGGTATCCAGCCCTTTGAAGGTGACCTTGATGATTATCAAGCATGGCTACTTCAATCTTCCCGAAACATGGCCTCTCCCTCCCTCAATGAGCCCTCTGAAGCTGGGCGGGCCAATGGCTTGGAGGCCCGAAATTTAGCCCTTGCAGGAGGGTCTTCCCGAGATCAACGCCAAGCCTCAGCGCAAATACGTCAGCGTCAAGCGCAACAAAGTAAGCCGCTCAAAGCGGAGTCTCAGAAGCTAGAGCAACAAATCCAGCAATGGACTCAAGAAAAATCAGATATCGAGCAAAAATTAGCCACGCCGGGACTCAGTGGCACTCAAATTGCTGACCTTGGAAAGCGGCTCAAGCTTATCTCAGAGTGTCTTGATACCACTGAAAACCGCTGGATTGAAATCAACATGGCTCTCGAGGCCCTACAGAGCCCACCAATGGCGCCCACTGATTAAAAGAGATAGGAATCCTCTCCCGCCCATTTTCATGCGAGAGGGTTTTTATCGTCAAGCCGATTGCAATAAAAACTCAAGCCCCCATCAGTCCAGCCGATAAATCCGCGAAGCTTGGCCATTTTGCCAGCACCAACACTGAAATTCTGGACTGACACCATGTTCGTCTTGATTGGCTGGATCATTGTGATCGTGTGTGTTTTCGGCGTATATATTGCGCATGGGGGCAATATCGGGGTTATTTTAAAAGCCTTGCCTTTTGAAATGGCCACCATTGGAGGAGCCGCTGGAGGGGCGTTTCTAGCCAACAATCAATCCAAGGTCTTAAAGGCCACTATGGCTGGGGTTCTTTCATGCTTCAAGGCTTCTAAATACAACAAAGCCCGCTATATGGCGCTGATGGCCCTGCTCTATGATTTGCTCCAAAAAGCCCGCAAAGAAGGCCTGATGTCGATTGAAAAAGATGTTGAAGATCCACACAGTTCTTCGGTTTTTCAAAAATATCCAACGGTCGGCAATGATCATCATGTGGTGGAATTCATCACTGATTACCTGCGCATGATGGTGTCGGGCAACCTGAACGCCCATGAAATTGAAAGCCTGATGGACAGTGAAATCGAAACTCACCACCATGAGGCTCATGCCCCTGTTGCTGCGATTGCCCGCCTCGCCGGAGCTTTGCCTGCCTTTGGCATTGTGGCTGCTGTCTTGGGCGTGGTGAACACCATGGGTTCGGTAGGGGCCCCACCTGCCGTGCTGGGGGGCATGATTGGTTCTGCCTTGGTTGGAACTTTTCTGGGTATTTTGCTGGCATATGCTTTTGTAGAGCCTTTGTCAGGTTTGCTAGAACAAAAGCTGGATGAACATGCCAAAGAACTTCAATGCATCAAGACCATTTTGTTGGCGAGTATGCAAGGCTACGCCCCGCAGGTTGCTGTGGAATTTGGGCGCAAAGTGCTTTACTCCACAGATCGCCCCACGTTCAGTGAGCTGGAAAGCCATGTCAAGGGCAAAAAGTAAGGTGAGCTATGGCCGGAGACGCGAAAAAGCTTCAACCAATTATTATCAAAAAAATCAAAAAAGGCGGGCATGGCGCTCATGGAGGAGCCTGGAAAATTGCTTATGCTGATTTTGTGACGGCCATGATGGCGTTTTTTTTGCTGATGTGGCTTTTGGGATCCACAACAGAAGGCGACAAGAAAGGTATTGCTGATTATTTCAATACCCCCTTGAAATTAGCTTTGTCAAATACAGGCAGTGGCTCGGGTGACTCGGCTCATATCCTGAAGGGTGGAGGAACAGACCTTTCCCGAAGCACGGGCCAAGTCAAGCGCGGTGACGTAGAAGCTCCATCCAATAAACTCAACCTCTTGGCACTCAAGGCCGAGCATGAGCGTATTGACCGCGCCAAGCTTGAAAAACTAAAGGAAAAGGTCAAGAAAATACTTTCCACCAACCCAAAACTGGCCCCTCATCGAGGACAAATCAAACTGGATATGACCCGCGATGGCTTAAGAATTCAAATTATTGACGAAAACAACCGCCCAATGTTTGACGTTGGCAGCGCTGTTGTAAAACCTTATATGCGGGATTTATTACGGGTGATTGGAGAGGTTTTGATCGAGGTGCCGAACCGTTTGACACTGGAAGGACATACAGATGGGCAAAAGTTCAGCTCGGGTGACTGGGGTTATAGCAACTGGGAACTCTCCAGTGACCGGGCCAATGCTTCACGGCGTGAGCTTTTGCTGGGTGGCTTGCCTGAAGGCCGGGTCTTACGTGTTCTGGGATTGGCAAATAGCATCCCTTTTCTACCCGAAGACCCAAACCACTCCACCAATCGGCGCATTAGTTTGATTGTCATGACCAGAGAAGCCGAAGAACGCATTTTTGACACGAATTTTGACTTGAAAGACCCACCTGATGAAGCAAATTTACCCTCAATTTCTACCAAAGCAACCCGATAACCCTTCAAGCCCTGAGGCCAGCATATCCGTGAGGAAATCCCATGAATACACAAGCTGACATGAAGTTTTTGATTGTTGATGATTTTTCGACGATGCGTCGAATCGTTCGCGGGCTACTAAAAGAAATCGGCTATAACAATGCCGAAGAGGCTGAAGACGGTGCCGTGGCTTTGTCGATGCTGAGAAATTCTAAATATGATTTTGTGGTCAGCGACATTAACATGCCCAACATGACAGGCTTTGATCTCTTGGCAGGCATCAAAAAAGATCCTTCTCTCAAGCACCTTCCCGTTTTGATGGTCACTGCGGAGGCTCGCAAAGAAGATATTGTCCGAGCCGCTCAAGAAGGAGCAGCAGGCTATATCGTGAAACCTTTCACTAAAGCCACTTTAGAAGAAAAGGTTCTCAAAATCATGCAAAAGTTGGCTGCTACAGCCTAAAGGAAGCTGAAAATGAACATGAATGATCTTTCTTCTTGGAATACGTCCACCCCAGAGATGACGTCTTGTATTGAAATGAATCAAACCAGTCCAGATCAAGCGACAGCTTCGACCTTGCAGCCCTCCTCCACCATCACCCCGGCAGATGTATATCACCAGCTCGGTGTCATTACCCGTCAGCTTCATGACACCCTGATGCAACTGGGCGTCATGCCCAAACTGCAAATTGCAGCCCAAGGTTTACCCGATGCCCGCAGCCGCCTCAACTATATTGCCAAAAAAACGGGCGAGGCTGCCAACAAAGTACTCAATTCTGTGGATCAGGCCAAGCAAGAGCACACTCACATCAACAATGAAACCCGTCGCATTGCCGACGCTTTAATGTCGAATCCGGTCAAGGCGGTGGCCTCAGGGGCCTTGATCAATTTTGTGAGTGAAGTCGAGGCAGCAACAGCCCGGGTTGACCAACACTTGACCGACATTATGATGGCCCAAGATTTTCACGATTTGACAGGCCAAGTGGTGGCGAAAGTGGTTGGATTGGCCACTGATCTCGAAGACAGCCTCGTGAATTTATTGATTCAAGCCGCTCCGGCTGAAATTACCCAGAAAATTGACCTTCAAGGGCCTGTGGTCACGGAAGGCCGCACCGATGTGGTCAATAATCAAGGAGAAGTCGACGATTTGCTGGCCAGCCTCGGATTTTAGCCATGGCGCCATCAACCAGGCGTGAGGAGCAGTCACATTTTATGGTTTTCAGATTCCATGCCCTTCCGCACCGTTTCAAGCGCCCTCGTTTATTGATTGTGGGCTGTGGAGATGTCGGCTTGCGCTTGGTTCGTTTGTTGGGATCACGCTGGCGTATCTTGGCACTCACATCGTCACTGGATCGATGCCAAGATCTTCGCTCCAAAGGCGTGGTGCCTATGTCAGGCAACCTCGATGATCCAGGCACTTTGAGGCGGCTGCATGGCTTGGCCCATCGCGTGGTTCACCTTGCGCCCCCTCCAAACCAAGGCATAACCGACCCCAGAACCCGACATCTATGGCAAGCCCTGAGAGGATCACTTTCCTGGCAACAATGGATTTATGGCAGCACCACGGGCGTGTATGGAAATTGCCAAGGTGAGCAATTTGATGAAACCCGCCCCGTGGCCCCCCAAACATCCCGGGCCCAGCGGCGTGTTGATGCTGAACAGCACATCAGAAAGGCAGGGCGCACTGGCAGGCTGCGAACCCATATTTTACGTATTCCTGGGATTTATGGCTCAGGCCGGACGGGCGGGCCTCGAGAGCGATTGTTACGTGGTGCGCCAGTGCTTCAAGCCCAAGATGATGTGTATACCAACCATATTCATGCCGATGACTTGGCCAGAGCCTGTATGCTGACTTTGTTTCGTGGCAAACCTCAGAGGGTGATACACCTCTGTGATGACCTTGAAATCAAAACTGGTGATTATTTAAATCTGGCCGCAACCCTTTATGGCCTGCCTCCACCGCGTCGAATTTCGCTTGAGCAGGCCGCGGTAGAAGTGTCAGCCATGACCTTGAGTTTCTGGAAAGAATCACGTCGCCTAAAAAATCATCGGCTCAAAAAAGAGTTGCGTCTAAAACTTCGCTATCCGAGCTTGGCCGAAGCGATCAGTGCAGGTGCTGCGTGAGGGTTGGCAACGCCGCGCACGGGGCGCCAGGCCGCTCGAATACAGCAAGACTTATGAAACGAGACACTGGGTTTTGAGCGGCAGGATGGTTGATCAATACCGGCCAAAGGGAGTCTTTTTTCGCCAATAATTGATCAAAACAAAGGCCCCGAGCATCCCCCCAAGATGGGCAAAATGAGCGACTCCGGACGTTGGATTGGATACTCCCAGCAGCAACTCAAGGCCCCCAAAAATAGCCGCAAACACCTTGGCCTTCATCGGAATTGGAGGGATCAGGGGCACAATAATGCGGTTAGGAAACGCCATGGCATAGGCCAGTAAAAAACCAAAAAGCCCGCCTGAGGCCCCTACCGTGGGTGACAGAGAGTCTAAAAACCAGACTAAAACCATTTGCAGTCCTGCTGCGCTCAAAATGCTGGCTGCAAACAATTGCAAAAAGCGTTTGGGGCCCCACAGGCGCTCAAGCTCAGCACCGAACATCCAAAGGCCCAGCATATTGAAAAATAAATGCCCAAAGTTGTCATGTAAAAACGCGTAGGTTCCCAGCTGCCAGGGTAAAAAACCAAAGCCTAGCGGGTAAAGCGCAAACCAGCGGGTGAGCAGGTCATCAAGCGCAATATTCAGGCAAAAAAGTGCGGTGTTAATGAGAATGAGGGCCTGTGTAACGGGGGGGAAATGAGGCATGAAAGTTCCACTATGGGCTGTGCTTTGACAGGCAAAATTACCCAAATCGGCGATTTTGAGCAGGCACTGATTGGTAATTTTGCAGATTAAACATCACATCGGAGGAAAAAACCCGGCCTTGGCCGGGTTTTTCAAGGGAGTTTTGCGATCAAACCTTGGTGCCGGTGGGAAAAGGCCATGGAGCCTGAGGGCTCAAGGAGGTTTTCACCGATAGGGATACTGGAGAAGCCGACTCCTTGGACGCAGGTTTTTTCTCAGAGGCAAGGGCTTTGGGGGTGGATGCTGCGGGGGCTTTTTTGCTTGGTATTGCACTTGCAGCCGCTTTGGTGGCCGAGGTGGTGGCCGTTTTTTTACTGGCTGCCTTGGTTTTTGCGGCTGGGGCCGGGGTGTCAGTCACAGAGGCCGCTTTGGTGGCCGAAGTGGTGGCCGTTTTTTTACTGGCTGCCTTGGTTTTTGCGGCTGGAGCCGGGGTCTCAGTCACAGAGGCCGCTTTGGTCGCCGAGGTGGTGGCCGTTTTTTTGCTGGCTGACGTGGTTTTTGCGGCTGGGGCCGGGGTCTCAATCACAGAGGCCGCTTTGGTCGCCGAGGTGGTGGCCGTTTTTTTGCTGGCTGACGTGGTTTTTTTGGCCGGGGCAACGTCAGTTACAGAGGCAGGGGCCGCCTTTTTGAGGGGTTCAGCTTTTTTGGCCGGAGCTTTTTTTGCAGTTGCCATGTCACTTCTCCTTGATCACGTTGAAAGAAAGCGGCGTGGCTAGGCCAAGAGCCCTTGCCATGCGGCTATTCAGCACACGAAAATCGGCCCGAAAAGGGTGCCTCGGTATGATGAATGGGGTCATACGACATGAACCATGGGCGCCAGTGGGCTGACGCGGTTTGATGCCGTGTAAATTTTGGTCACGCATGCCTTATTCGTCCCATGAAAGAGACCCACCAGATTGATATTCAATCACGCGGGTCTCAAAAAAGTTACGCTCTTTTTTAAGGTCGATCATTTCGCTCATCCAGGGAAAAGGGTTTTC
>JBEIRS010000292.1:0-2018 GCA_040375795.1 Methylibium sp. | reverse complement strand
TCTGACGGCGGCCCATGGGTTGAAGCCTTGGACTGGCGCACCGAAGACCCGCGCACCAGTGCTCTGCAGCGTCAGTTGACTGAGGTGGATTTGTGGCTGAAGGGCCAACCCCACAAACTGGCCACCGCAGAAGAAGCACTGGCTGTTCAGGAGTTGGTGGAGGCGATGTTGGTGGGCAAAAGCTGAATTGAATGCCCCATGAAAAACGCCCCTTGAGAGGGGCGTTTTTCATGATTTCTGGCGGCCCAGAACATACCTCATCACAAACTGCCTAAGATTTTGATGGGCAAGCAAATCAAGCACTTGGTGTCCAGTTCTTCTTTCTAAATGATGAGACAGTCAACTTCCAGCACCCTGTTGTCAACAACACAGACTGCAGTGACTCCAAGGCAATGACCGTTGGATTTGAACCGGCAGCTCTCATGCCGTCAACCTTTCCCATGAGCTAGGCACCCGCTCCAACAGAAGCAATAACCATATCGATTTAGCTCCAAGTACCATACGATTTCACGCCCCATCGGCTCGAAGCCAGCGCGTAAGTCGGGCAAACCAAACCGGCCGGCTTTACAACAGTTCTAGGATAAAGCGTATTTAGGCGTTTAAAAATATCGTGCTCTTAACGTGCCATAGGACGCCAAACACCGTTCGTATTAGCCTCATTTGCAGTGTCGTTTGTTTTTTAATATTTTTAATTCCCGATTTTCGCAAGTGAATTTTTACAATTTTTTGAGCACTTGGTTAGAATTTTTAGATCGACAGAACTCAGCTTTATAAAAGGAAGCATAGTGGCTTCAACAAATCGAACTGATGGAACCCCTGGCCTGCGTCGCACCTGTCTGGCATTGTTGGTCGCAGCATTCTTGCTGCAAGCATGCGGGGGGTCAGATGGTGGGCCGTCCCAGCCCGAGCAACCGGTGCCTGTCGAGCGCCTTTTCGATTTCGGACAGGGGTCTGCTGGCTGGATTTCGGGATCTGCAGACTACAGCGCCCTTACTGCTCCGAACGATGTGATTGCAGAAATCAGAAGCATGCCCAATCCATTCACTGGCTGGGGCTACTTCCAATCGGGCACGAACCGCAGCGACGACCTGTTTTTGTACATCAAGTCGCCCGTTGACGGGTTGGTACCAGGTGTCACCTATCGATTGAGCGCGAATTTGCAATTCTTGACCAATGTGGCCTCGGGTTGTGTTGGCGTTGGTGGCTCACCAGGTGAATCCGTCTGGCTCGTGCTGGCTGCCTCATCAGCCGAGCCCCTCAACTTGATAAGTGGGGGGGATACTCGATTGAATATCGACCGTGGCAACCAGTCGATCGGGGGATCCAGCGGCGTGGTCTTGGGCACGATGGCGAATACCGTGTCAGATTGCGGTGAACCTCGATGGGAGAGTAAGGCGCTGAGTACAGCGCTGACCAATCGTTTGTCGGTCAAGGCCGATGAAAAGGGAGTAATTTGGGTGTTGATTGGTTTTGACTCGGGCTTTGAATCCCTGAGCCAACTTTATTACCAGCGGCTAAGCTTGAATTTGCAACCGATTTGACGTCAGATCAATACATCCAGCGGCACATGGGCGCTGCCGAAATTAATCCAAAAATATTTTTTACATTTCAACCCGCTCAATCGGATCCGTCGGCAACTCGTGTTGAATCACCCGGCTAACCAAACTCGATTTAAACCGCGTGCAATCGGTAAGGTTCAAATTATGGTTTTGAGCAAATCACCGTCTCAACAGTTCGAACACCCGATCAAAGGGTGACTTTCTTCAAGATCGGGGAAAGCTTGAGAAGAAAAAATTCAATCAGATCAATCACTTACAAGCAGGCTCTTGAAGGATTGAAATATTGAAAGAAGTCACTGGCGGAATCGGAGAGATTCGAACTCTCGATAAGGCTCTACACCCTATACTCCCTTAGCAGGGGAGCACCTTCGGCCACTCGGTCACGATTCCAGCACTGAAAAATTATATCAGGCTTGGTCTAAATCAAAGGCTTTGTGCAAGGCCCGCACCGCCAATTCC
>JBEIRS010000186.1:0-3563 GCA_040375795.1 Methylibium sp. | reverse complement strand
GACCGTCTGAGATCAAACCACCGGCTTGCTATGATCTACAAACTTTGGGAAAAAACCGACCCCAGTCAAAAGGAAAACTTGCGCAAGCAAGCGGCAGATATCCTCTCTCGGCTTGATGAGATTTGAACCAATGACCATCGGGTGCAATGGATGGCAAGACTGATGCAATGAAGCACTGGGTTTGCTGTATCTTCATCAATAAGGCGTACTTAAACGTTATATTTTCAATTTCAAGAGCAAACGCATATGAGTACCTCACGGCAGGTTTTTTCTCCGATGGCCCCCGACCTTTTGGCGCAATCTTTGCAAAAATTATTGGTACAACTGAATCATGTGATTGTCGGCAAGCCGACACAGGTCATGAATTCGGTGGCTTGTTTGCTGGCCGGTGGGCATTTATTGATTGAGGATATTCCCGGGGTTGGAAAAACCACGCTGGCGCACGCCTTGTCGATGTCCCTGGGTTTGAAATTTTCGCGCGTTCAATTCACCTCAGATTTGCTGCCCAGTGATTTGCTTGGTGCCAGCATCTATGATCGTCGGCAAGAGTCTTTTATTTTTCACCCAGGCCCCGTGTTTGCTCAGGTGCTTCTTGCGGATGAAATCAACCGTGCCGGCCCCAAATGCCAAAGTGCCTTGCTGGAGGCCATGGAAGAGCATCAGGTGTCTGTGGAAGGCCAAACACGGCCCCTGCCTGAGCCTTTTTTCGTGATTGCCACCCAGAACCCGAATGATCAACTGGGTACATATTCGCTTCCAGAAAGTCAATTGGATCGATTTTTAATGTGTATCACTCTTGGTTACCCTGACCCAAAGAGTGAGCGCGAGTTGCTGGCTGGCGTGGATAAGCGAAATCTGGTTCGCCATTTGCCTGCCGTGATGAGCCTGGATGCTTTGCGTGCAGCTCAAAACGCGGTTTTGAATATCCACGTTTCAGAACCCTTGCTGGACTACCTCCAGGCCCTGATCAAAGCCACGCGAAGTGGTACCTGGTTTACTGAGGGCCTCAGCCCCCGAGCCGGCATGGCAATTCTGAGGGCAGCCAAGGCCCGGGCTCTTTTGGCCCAGCGAAGTCATGTGTCGCCCGATGATGTTCAGGCGATTCTCCCCCAAGTGGCAGCCCATCGATTGGTCCCGGTGGTCCAATCCGGGCGAGGCCGGATTGAGCAAGTTCGGGCCATGATCGCTGCTGTTCCCGTGCCATAAAATCAGCCGTCTTGTGGCTCAGTGGCATCTCATGATCCCCCAAAATGATACCCCACCCCCAGCAGCCGAGTTGATATTGATCACGATTGCTTGCCCGTACTGACCAGCCTGATGTCAGGCAGGATGCTGATGTGTAAAGTGATCAAAGGCCCGCCAAGGAAGAGCAAGCGTGTCACCTAAGTGATCATGCAGGTGAAGCGTGCCAGGCTCAGAGGTGGCAATGATTTCGCCAATACGGCTGATTTGGAGGCCCTCTGTCTGGGCTAAATCCTGAACGGCCTGCCTCGTTTCGCGTGGTGCCGTAAAGAGCAATTCATAGTCATCTCCGCCAGCCAAGATGTACTTGCGCTGTTGTGCAATGCGTTGTGTTTTCAGTACAGTGCTGCGAGGAATCGCGTCCACGTTGACGCGTGCCCCGACCCTTGATTCGCACAAAATATGGGTTAAATCACCCATCAAACCATCTGAAAGGTCAATCGCGCTGTGAGCCAAACCTCGCAAGGCCAAGCCCAATCGAACCCGAGCTTGAGGCTGCTCCAGCGCGGGCCTGATGGCCTCCAGATGATTGGGGGGCATACTGATTTGGCCTTGCAAAACTTCCAATGCCAAACAGGCATCGCCTAAAGGGCCACTGACATAAATATCATCATTCACTTGCGCGCCTGATCGCAAAAGCGCTTGACCTTGAGGCACTTCACCAAAAACTGTGATGCACAAATTCAGTGGGCCACAGGTGGTGTCGCCGCCGATCAATTCGCATTCATACTCATCGGCCAAGTGAAAGAGACCTTTGGAAAATTCTTCAAGAAAATTTTCATTGACAAAGGGTAAAGCCAGGGCTAAGGTGAACGCCAAAGGTTTGGCACCACAAGCTGCCAAGTCACTGAGGTTGACTGCCAGCGCTTTGTGGCCCAGCAGGGCAGGGGATACTGAAGGAAAAAAATGCCGAACCTCGACTAACATATCTGTGGAGGTGGCTAACTGCATTCCAGGAGCAAGTTGCAAAACAGCACAATCATCCCCTATGCCGAGAACTGTACGACGAACGGGCCGCGTAAAATAGGTTTTGATGAGATCAAATTCGCCCATAAATCAATAAGATAAGAAAAAAATGTAACCATGCATGTCTGCTTTAGTTTTGCATTCGGTACGTCCTTTGTAGAATCTGGATCGTGTTTTAAATTGAAATTTAAGTTATTTTTGAGAGATGATCGAGACCGAAGGTGTCTTCTTCAAAATCATGAGCGACGATGCACAGGCAAGATACGTTGGCCTATCATGCACCATACTACCTCATGCAAAAAATTCAAAATTCTTGCGCTGATCAAGCCCTTTATGGCAGTGCTTCCAGCCGTCTTATAGAAGGCAAGGCATTAAAAAGTCTGCCGCCTTTCACGTTGATGCAGCGTGCGGGTCTTGCCGCAGCGCGTTTGGCTTTGTCTTTGGCTCCACATGAAAATTACTTTTGGGTTTTCTGTGGCCCGGGTCACAATGGTGGGGATGGTCTTGAAGCAGCGCGGGTGCTGCATCTTGCGGGTCGTCGGGTCACGGCTGTTTTAGCAGCGGGTCAGCGTCCTGAATATGTGCCATCTGACGCGTATACTGCGTACCAACGGGCCCGTGATGCGGGCGTTGAAATCAGTTTGACCTTGCCTGAGCCTCGCAGGCTCGAAGGGCATCTTGTCATTGATGCGGTGCTCGGTCTGGGTTTTCAAGATAAAGGTCAAGCTTTGCCTGAAACACTGGCACAGGCTTTTAAAATCCTCCAGACCCATCGTGGCCCCCTGCTTGCCCTGGACTTACCTTCTGGATTAAATCCAGACACTGGTGAAGGGCAAACCTGGACACCTCGTGCCACTGCCACCTTGTCACTTTTGACTCTCAAGCCGGGGCTTTTTACAGGACAGGGTCGAGATTTGAGTGGGCAAGTCTGGTGGGATTCGCTTGGCGTGAGAGATCTCATCGAACCAAATGCCTGGTTGAGCTGTGGCGCCACCCCGCCAGCTCGTCGCCCAACTCAGCACAAGGGCAGCTTTGGTGATGTCATCGTGGTCGGTGGTGCTCCTGGAATGATCGGTGCGGCCTTGCTTGCCGCTCGGGCGGCTCATGCCAGTGGCGCTGGCCGAATTTATCTTGGCTTGATCAAAGGATCAAAACACGAAGAACCTTCATCTGCCGTCTCTTCCTGCGACCTGGTCAACCCATCCCTCATGTTTCGTGATTTGGATGAAGCAATACAGCACATTGAACTGAACCAGACTTGGGTGGTTGGCTGTGGTGCTGGCGCAAGGGTGGCTGGCATTTTGGCACAAGTTTTTGAAAAAGCCTCTCGATTGGTGCTGGATGCAGATGGACTG
>JBEIRS010000116.1:0-5225 GCA_040375795.1 Methylibium sp. | reverse complement strand
GCATATTGATTGAAAACCCCACAACGATCGGATTTTTTGAATGTCGTTGCCAGCGCTTTTTAGTGCTTCAATCTTGCAAACTTTGATGGAACATCGTTAAGGGCTTTGAAGGCCCAAAACTGAATCGGGTCAGCCTACAAATCGATGAGGGATACGATGCTCAATCTGCATTTGATAAATTTTATTCCACCTAAACGGGCGAATAAATCTCTAACTTTACACAGGTTTCCTTGGCCTTGTCTTCATTTGACCAGTTTTTTTAAGGCCATAGATAAAATTTCCATCACCAATCTTTGGCAACCTGGGTGGCCTTGGCCACTGTCTGTCGTACAGGGTGGTAAATAAATCCTCCCCTTTGACGTTGAGCCATCACTGCAACGATCACCCCGATGAGGATGATATGTACACGACTTTTTTGGATCGATTCAAGGCACGTCGTAGGATCAATACCCGTCATTTACCCACAGCTGTGAATCCTTTGATGTCCCGGAACAGACCGACTGTGCTGGGCAGCTCTTTGTGGATTCACCTGATTTGTTTAGGTTTCTTGGGGGGCTGTGCTTCACGAGAACCATGGCCGCTCTCGGAGCATCACCTCAGAGCCAGCACGCTCCCCCCGGAAAATCAGCCGCCAGAGTTGGCCTCGGTGATCCCTACCCCCCCCAAACCAACGCAGGAAAGCGCAGTCCAAGCCGAGCGCTACAGCGTGGTGGTGAATAAAACCTCAGTACAAGATCTGTTGTTTGTGATTGCCCGTGATGCCAAGCTCAATATTGACATCCATCCAGGAATCAGTGGTTACGTGACGATGAGCGCATTGGATCAAACTCTGGTTGAAATATTAGACCGCATCAGTCGACAAGTCGATCTACGTTACGAGTTAGAGGGCCAAAACCTCACTGTGCTGCCAGATAGCCCATTTCTTAAACACTATAAAGTGGAATATCCGAACATTAAACGCACGGTCACCACGTCACTTTTAAGCACCACGTCGGTTTCAGGTAGCGGAGGAAGTGGCGGAAACGGTTCGAACAGCAGCATTGAGAACAAATCATCAAATCAATTCTGGGATACTTTGGTATCAAATTTAAAGGATTTGCTGCGCGAAACCGACAAAATTATCCCAGACGGTAACAGCAGCCCAGACGCCATCCATGGCTCCGGCAATGCAGGTTCACCCTCTTCGGCTGCCCCTGAGTCTGATCAAACATCTTCAGTGACTCAGTCAAAAAAGGCCAATAGAGGAGGCGGGATGGCTGCGACCGGATCTCCTGCCACCCCGGCCACAAGCAATGCTCAAGCAGCGCAAACTCCTGTCACCTTTAAAGAAGCAGCCTCCGTGATCGCCAATCCAGAAGGGGGCATCATTTCGGTACGAGCCACGATGAAGCAACAACAAAAGGTACGTGAATTTATCGACCGTAACATGCTGAGCGTACGTCGCCAGGTGATGATTGAAAGTACCATTGTCGAGGTAGACTTGTCCGACGAGCACCAACAGGGTATTAACTGGAGTTTGCTCAGCCAGTCAGGCAAATTCTCCCTCCTGATGGGGCCAGCGGGTGCACAGATGCCCTCAGGTGTCCCCGTGGGGGGGGTTATTCCAAGCATGGGGCTGATCAATGGAAAAAGCACCGGCATCGGCGGAAGCCGCTACGATTTTCAAACTGCGATTCGACTATTAGAATCTTTTGGGCGGGCACGCGTGTTGTCAAGCCCGAAAATTAGCGCCTTGAACAATCAACCTGCGGTGCTGCGTGTGGTTGATAATTTGGTTTATTTTACGCTCACAGGCACATACACCCCAGGGAGCAACGGCTCTCCGCCCAGCATTTCAGTCACCTCGACACCCAACACTGCGTCAGTAGGTTTCACCATGGGGGTCACGCCACAGATTGGCGCTGACAACGAAGTGACTTTGCTTCTTCGGCCCACCATCAGCCGCGTCATCAATTATGTTGATGACCCCGCGATTGGCGTGTTCATGTCCCTGGCCAAGGCCGGTGGTTCCAGTTTACCGGAGGTCACCAGCCGCGTACCCCAAATCCAAACACGCGAGATGGAGTCCATCATCAAGGTGCGTGGCGGCATGACGGCTGTACTGGGCGGATTGATGCGTGACTCTTCTAACAGCGCAACCGATGGAATTCCAGGTACCGATGTCATCGGTGCCGCAAGCGAATTGTTCAAATACAAAAAACGCATTTCAAACCGAAGTGAATTGGTGATCTTCCTTCGGCCAGTGATTGTCAGTGATGCCAGCCTGGAAGGAGATTATTCCGCCTGGCGCTCAAGTTTGATTCGGGCCACCCAACCATCTGATACAGCGAAAGAAAGTTTGGCGCCATGACGTGGATGCGCAAGGCCATGAATTCGCATCATCAGAATCGGCATCCACCGACAAGTACGATTGATTTATTGATTGCTGGCATTGCCGCCGGTCTACTTTATGGGTCATGCGATTTTTATTCAACAGTGATGACACCAGCAAAAGAATGGACAGAAATCTCAATAGCAACACCGGCCACCTCCGATACCCCAGCCGGCGGCTCTCCCCCATCTACCACGGCTGGCAATTTGATCCATTTGTTTATTGCACCGCCGAAAAAATCGACGATACCCCTGCCAGCCATGGATCCACCTAAAGTGACCCAAAAAAATCTTGGATCGGCAGCCAACAAAGTTCAGGTGAGTCCGCGCTTGGAAAAACCCATGGCTCAAAATGGGGTCACTGAGGCTTGGCAAGCTCTGGTTGCAGGGCGCCTGGATGAAGCAAAATCTCTCTACCGACAAACCCTTAAGATTCAAGCTCACAATCAGGATGCCATGCTTGGATTGGCTGTTGTGCTACATCGTCAAGGCGAGCGGGATGAGGCCTGGAAAATCTATCGTGAGGTGCTCGGACGATCACCCAACAATGCCACTGCGGTGACTGGGATGATGACCCTGCTCGGTGAATTCAACCCATCTGATGCAGAAAACCATCTGAAACAATTCATTGAGAATTATCCGAATGAGGACCTCCCACGAGTCGCTTTGGGTCACTTGCTTGCAAAGCAAAACCGCTGGAGTGAGGCCCACATTGCATTTTTTGGAGCGTATACCTTACAGCCACGTTCAGCATCAAACAACTATCACCTGGCCGTTGCGCTTGACAAGCTTTATCAGTATGGTCAGGCCCTCGATTTTTATCGCGCTGCACTCGAAAGTACGGGGTTACAAGACATCCCTGTGGAGTCAATACGTCAACGCATCAAAACTCTGAGCGCTCGGGGCATGAGTCAACCATGAACAATCTCGAAAATATAAGCACCAGCCTCCCTCCGTTGGTCCGTCTGGGGGACAAGCTTCTGGCTAAAAACCTGATTACACCAGACCAATTGGATCTGGCTTTGGCCGAACAACAAAGAACCGGAAAAATGTTGGGCGAAGTGCTGTCCAATCTAGGTTTTGTCGCCGAAGATGTGATCCGCGATGTCGTGGCCACCGCACTGGGGCGTGCCTCAGTGGACATGAGCAAAGTGGTCGCTGACCCTACAGCCTTAAAATTAATCAACAAAACACTGGCCTTGCGCTACACGATTTTCCCGCTGGCATTTGAACCGCAACTCAAAGTGCTGTCCCTGGCCAGCTCAAGACCTAATGATATTTTGGTCAGCGATCAGATTCGGGCTTCTTTGGGTGGTGAGATCCAAATTGAATGGCTGCTGGCGAGTGCGCCCGACATCTTGACTGGTATTGAAAAATACTATGGACACGAGCTGTCAATTGCAGGGATTTTGCACGAAATTGACACAGGAGAGCTAAATGAATCAGCGGTGAGCCAACGCATCAACACATACCAGCACCCCATCGTTCGGTTGATTGACTCTTTCTTGTACGATGCGGTTTCACGTGAGGCCTCGGACATCCATCTGGAGCCTGAAAATCAACTTCTTCGGGTACGCTACCGCATCGACGGCGTACTGCGTCAAATTTTAGTATTGCATATCAAGCATTGGGCAGCCATGCTGGTACGATTAAAAGTGATGACCGGCATGGATATTGCCGAATCTCGGGAGCCACAAGATGGCCGATTGTCGCTCAATATCGCAGGCCGCACGGTAGAGTTTCGTGCAGCAGCCCAACCAACTGTTCATGGCGAAAATTTTGTGTTGCGCATTTTAGATCGTAAGCGCAATATCGCGGACATACAGCAAATGGGGCTTTTAGCTCCACAACTCCATCTCTTGGAGCAAATGTTAGCGCGCCCTGAAGGCATTATGCTTGTCACTGGCCCCACTGGCTCCGGCAAGACCACCACACTCTATTCAATTCTCAATCACCTGAATCACCCTGGCGTTAACATCATGACACTGGAGGATCCAATCGAATATCCTCTGGCCATGGTAAGGCAAACTGCCATCGGCGCCACAAGCAAGATGAGCTTTTCGGACGGCATACGATCCCTGATGCGCCAAGACCCAGACATTATTTTGGTAGGGGAAATGCGCGACAAGGAGACCACAGAAATGGCTTTCCGTGCAGCCATGACAGGGCACCAAGTGTTCTCGACACTGCACACCAATTCAGCCATTCGTTCCATTCCAAGGCTTCTGGATATGGGTGTTCAACCAGAAATTATGTGCGGCAACATCATCGGCATTATTGCCCAACGCTTGGTGCGACTGCTCTGCATGCACTGCCGAGAGCCCGTGACACCGGGTGACCGGTTGAAATCCATCCTCAGACTCAATGGTCAAAACATTCCTGCGACTGTTTATCGTGCCAAGGGCTGTCCACACTGCGAACACCAGGGCTATAAGGGTCGCCTTCCTTTAATGGAAATTTTTCGATTTGACAGCCACATCGATGAATTGGTTCAAAGCCGTGCCAGTCTCAGGCAAATCAGTCAACAAGCGCTGGTCAATGGATTTGTGCCACTACATATCGATGGGCTACGTCGGGTGTGTGAAGGGCTGACGACGCTGGAAGAAGTGCAGCGTGTGGTCGAAGTTACTGCAAGTGAAGACCGACCAGGATGATACTTCACCAAAGGTGTGATGATGCCTCAATTCAAATACCGTGCCATTGATACCTCGGGCCAGGTCGTCACCGGTCATCTGGAAGCCAACCATGTGACAGCCTTGGCTGCCCAGCTCTCCCACATCGGCCTCACGTTGCTTCGATCCAAAGAAATCAAGCGCAAGGCACGTAAAGTGAGCAAACTATCACGGCGGGGCATG
>JBEIRS010000271.1:0-2319 GCA_040375795.1 Methylibium sp. | reverse complement strand
CCGAGCGAACAACTGACTTTATTTTTGCGGCATTTTCAGAAGAATTTGGCTTCGTTGGCTGCTTGAGTCTTCTGATATGTTTCACATTTTTGATCATGCGCGGGCTGATCATTGCTCTTTTTGCGCCGACACTTTTTACCCGGCTCTTGGCGGGTGCCATTACCTTGACCTTTTTTACCTATGCTTTTGTCAATATGGGAATGGTCAGCGGAATTCTTCCCGTAGTTGGTGTTCCCTTGCCATTTATCAGTTATGGTGGAACGGCCATGGTCACTTTGGGCTTGGGTCTAGGTATTTTGATGTCTATTGCTCGTGATCGACGTTTGAACCGAAGTTAAATCACCCTTGTAACATTTTTGGTAACCAACACAATCAAGCCTTGATTTAGCGCTTGATCTGCTTGCCAATCACATCGTTTTAAGGAGTCATCATCTTGGAAATTTTTAATCCTTATATGTGGTGGATTTTTGCCGGAGTTTTGCTCATCATTGAGCTCATGTCAGGAACCTTTTACCTCCTGATGCTCGCACTCGGTGCTGCGGCTGGTGGGGTAGCCAGTGTTTTTGGCCTGGAATTGCAAAGTCAAATAGTAATTGGAGCTTTATGTGCCGGGGGCACCACCATTGCTTGGCACTGGTATCGCAAACAGCATCCCCGATCTAGCCCGGCCCGGCAAAATCCTGATGTCAACCTTGATATTGGGCAGGAGGTCTGGGTTTCTGCCTGGGACAATGATAACCACACTCGTATCAAGTACCGGGGAACCGAATGGAGTGCCCGATTGGCTTTTGGCTACCCGATTGAAAGTGGCTGGCATACTATTTTTGCACTGGAGGGTAACACCCTGATTCTTCAGCCCACTAAAAACCAAAATGAGTGTCGTGCTTGACTCTGACATCTTTTTGGCCTAAGGACCAAGTGTCTGGCTTCATAAGTCTGCATCAGCACCGAGAGCGGCATAGTGCCCCTTTAGAATACCATCAACCCACAGCCACTCTCACGTATGGCCCAATGAACTACTTTTTCTTGAGTTTTGCAGTATCCTTGGCAGCCACTTATATGGTGGTTCGATCTTCAAGTCGACACGCTTGGTTCAGTAGCGACCATGATTTTTCCGGCCCGCAAAAGTTTCATCATGTGCCGGTTCCCCGGGTCGGCGGCCTGCCTCTTTCTTTGGCTATTATGACGGGTGTTTTGTTTTATCAATCAAACCGTACTGATCAATTTGAATCTCTCTGGTTGTGGTTGCTGGCCGCTCTACCGGCTTTGGTTTCAGGTTTGGCTGAAGACTTTACTAAACAAGTTTCTCCTAGAAAACGCTTGTTTTTTACCGCCATTTCTACCCTGCTGGGCATTTGGCTTTTCGATGCCATCATCACCCGGACGGGAATACCCGGTCTGGATACACTGATACTCTGGTGGCCTGTCGCGGTTGCCTTCACCGTCTTTATGGTGACTGGGGTGACGCATGCAGTCAACATTATTGATGGCTTCAATGGCCTGGCCTCAGCATGTGTTTTTTTCATGATGTTGGCCCTGGCAGTGGTGGCCTATCAATTAGATGATCAATTGGTATTGGCCTGCACATTGATCTGCAGTGGGGCCATTTTGGGGTTTTTCTTGTGGAATTTTCCTGCTGGTCTGATTTTTTTAGGTGATGGTGGGGCTTATTTTCTTGGTTTTACGGTGGCTGAATTGGGCGTTTTACTGCTGTCACGCCATCCAGACGTTTCTCCGTTTTTCCCTGTGTTGATCTGTGCTTACCCTTTGATGGAAACAGCTTTCACGATGTACCGGCGCCGTGTCCTGAAGGGGAAAAAAACTTCCGATCCCGATGGAATCCACCTACATACTCTCATTTACCGGCGACTGGTTCGTAAGCCTTTACAAACCCGGCATCAAGGTCGTCAGCCCATCAGAAATTCAATGACATCTCCCTATTTGTGGATGATGTGCCTTTTGTCGGTCATTCCGGCAGCCTTATGGTGGAACAATACCCCCGCTTTATTGGGTTTTTTGTTTTTATTTGGATGGGTTTATATCAGTTTTTATTGGCGAATTGTGCGCTTTCGGGTGCCAAAATTTCTAATTATTCGCTGCTAATACAGTCGCTTTGATTTTATTTTAGTGACTCTATCAAAAAACCATCATCGCCATCCTCAAACGCCAAAAACCGTTTATGGTGATCGCTTTTTTTCTGAATTTTTACCACCGTGACCATCTCCTCCGACGAAAACTCACTCATCATTGAGCGCCGCGAAAAGCTGGCAGCCATTCGCCAGCAAGGCATCGCTTTTCCCAATGATTTCAAACCCTCTG
>JBEIRS010000199.1:0-3351 GCA_040375795.1 Methylibium sp. | reverse complement strand
GGAAGCCTCTTGAGGGCTGGATGGGGAGCGTAAGCATTCACACCCCACGCAGTTGTAGTCGTCATGAAACTCGTTGATGCACTCTTTAAAGAGTGTCAAATGGGCAGCCTGCTCAAGCAAAAATCAGCCCCAACGAGGGGAGTTTTGATTCGGCTTGGATGTGCATGGCTCAAAAACTTCTTTCTTCCAGGCCTGCCAGTGATGAGGTCGCCTTCTAAAGGTTTGCGCCATTACATCGTTGACTCAGCCTCTGTTTTTTTGATACTGGCTTTGCGTTGATGTACTCGCTTGAGTTTTCCTCCAGCTGTCACACGCATGTTACCAACGACAGTGACCTTCTTAATTTGTGGTCGGTGGTTGCCACTCTTGGAAAATTTGACAATTTTGACGACCTTGGGCCCCGGCATACGGTCTTTCTTTTCCGAGGGTTCTTTAGGCAAAATCGGCCTCCAGAGCACCAACAATTTACCGATATGTTGGATCGGTGCCGCATGAAGATCTTCAACGATTGAAGCAAGATAGGCGTCTCGTGTGGCATGATCGTCAGAAAATACACGAACTTTGATGAGCCCATGGGCTTTGAGAGCCAAGTCGATTTCTTTGACAACCGCACGGGTCAGGCCCTCATTGCCAATCATGACAACAGGCGACAGGTGGTGAGCCTCAGCGCGTTTTTCTTTGCGTTGGGATGGTGTGAGATAAATTGCTGACATACGATATGATTAATCTTTCATGAAGATGAAGTCTAAAACTAAAAAAATCAATAAAGCGTGGCTAAATGATCACATCAATGATCCTTACGTCAAGCTTGCACGAAAAGAAGGGTTTCGATCCCGCGCCGCTTACAAGCTAAAAGAAATTGACGAGGCTTTGGGGTTGATTCATCCGGGCCAACTGGTGGTCGATCTGGGCGCATCTCCAGGCGCATGGAGCCAATACATTCGTCGCTGCTTTGCCCCTCGGCACGCTGGCAGTGGAGGGGCTGCTGTGGGTGCTCTCAATGGTACCCTGATCGCACTCGATATTTTAAATTTTGAGCCCATCGAGGGGGTTCAATTTATTCAGGGTGACTTTCGTGAAGATTCCGTATTGCAAACTTTGTCTGGTGTGCTCGCGGGGCGCCCTGTGAATTGGGTGCTCTCTGACATGGCTCCTAATCTTTCTGGTATCGAAAGCTCAGACGCCATACGAATGGCCCATTTGGTTGAGCTGGCCGTCGAGTTTGCGCTAAACCATCTTGCCCCGCAAGGGGGCTTGGTGTGCAAAGTATTTCACGGCAGTGGCTATAGCCAATTGGTGAAGCTGTTTAAAAATTCATTCCATACGACCAAGCCGATCAAGCCCAGGGCATCTCGGGATCGATCCTCTGAAACTTTTTTGGTTGGTTTGAGTCCAAAACCACGGCCAGTTTGACTCTTGGTATCGCTCAAAGTGACTTTTTCAGTTCTTTAAGCATGTTTTTGCAAATAAGAAGCCCTTTTGGCGTCAGTCAATCTTCTCCAGCCCCCCCTTGCTTGGCATAGAATGACCCCCATTTAGTGTCTCGTTGCATCAGTCTTGCTGTATTTGAGCAGCCCGGCATCTCCTGGCGCGGCGTTGCCAGTCCGCCTGCTGCCCCCAGGCAGCGCGGTGGCAGCGGTGCGGTTGGTACCTTGCGCGCGGGGCGCTAGGCCGCTCTCGCTGCTTGACGCAGACTGATGCAACGAGACACTGGTTTGCAAGTGTTTTTTTTCAACCTTGTGATGACAACTTCGAGTGCGGTCGCTGCGGCGGTCTAGCCTCGATCAGGAGACGCGGTGAACAATCAATGGTTTTCGAAAATTGCAATTTGGCTTGTGGTGATTCTTGTCCTTTTCACCATCTCCAAATCATTCTTTGATCGAGGTTCTGCCACCAATGGGCAGGTTCAATATTCTGAGTTTCTTGATGAGGTGCACGCCAAGCGCATCAGGACTGTGACCTTGCAAGATGTCCCGGGTGGTGTGGAAATCACGGCCATCCGCACCGATGACACTCGGCTTCGTACTGTTGGCACGCGCCTAGATCCTGGTTTGACCGGTGATCTGATCGCCAACGGGGTTCGGTTTGATGTTAAAAAACCAGAAGAGCCCTCTCTCCTCGTGAGTATTCTTTTGTCTTGGGGGCCCATGTTGCTTTTAATTGGGGTCTGGTTTTATTTCATGCGTCAAATGCAGGGGGGAGGCAAGGGGGGGGCATTCAGCTTTGGTAAATCCAAAGCGCGCATGCTTGATGAAGCCAACAATGCCACGACTTTTGCCGATGTTGCCGGTTGTGATGAAGCGAAAGAAGAAGTCAAAGAGCTGGTCGATTTTCTCAAAGATCCTCAGCGCTTCCAAAAGCTTGGTGGGCGAATTCCCCGTGGCGTGTTGCTTGTGGGCCCCCCAGGAACGGGTAAAACTCTTTTGGCCAAGGCCATTGCTGGTGAAGCCAAAGTACCTTTTTTCAGCATTTCTGGCTCGGATTTTGTTGAAATGTTCGTGGGTGTTGGTGCTGCCCGTGTACGTGATATGTTCGAGCAGGCCAAGAAGAACGCGCCTTGCATCATTTTTGTTGATGAAATTGACGCCGTAGGTCGTCATCGCGGCGCAGGGTTGGGTGGCGGCAATGATGAGCGAGAGCAAACTCTCAATCAAATGCTGGTCGAGATGGATGGTTTTGAAACCAATTTGGGCGTCATCGTGATGGCTGCAACAAACCGGCCAGACATTCTTGACCCAGCTTTGTTACGCCCTGGGCGGTTTGATCGTCAGGTGTATGTGACCTTGCCTGACGTGCGAGGCCGCGAGCAAATTTTGACCGTACATATGCGTAAAGTGCCGGTTGGGCAAGACATCCGCCCTGATATTTTGGCTCGTGGCACCCCTGGGTTTTCTGGGGCTGATTTGGCTAATTTGGTCAACGAAGCGGCTTTGTTTGCTGCACGTCGCAATGCCCGAGTGGTTGAAATGGCTGATTTTGAAAAGGCCAAAGACAAAATCATGATGGGGCCTGAGCGTAAGTCGATGATCATGCCAGAAGAAGAGCGTCGTAACACAGCCTATCACGAAGCAGGCCATGCTTTGGTCGCTCGTTTAATGCCCAAAACTGATCCAGTTCATAAAGTGACTGTGATTCCCCGTGGGCGGGCTTTGGGTGTCACCATGCAGTTGCCAGAATCTGATCGTTACAGCCTCGACAAAGATCGCATGCTCAGCACCATCTCCGTATTATTCGGAGGTCGTATTGCTGAAGAGGTGTTCATGAACCAAATGACCACCGGGGCCAGCAATGATTTTGAGCGCGCAACCTCGATCGCCCGTGATATGGTGACTCGCTATGGCATGACAGATG
>JBEIRS010000164.1:0-3947 GCA_040375795.1 Methylibium sp. | reverse complement strand
GCCCAAGGCTTTTAGCGATTGCACTCACATCTTGTGGTATTGGATTTTCCAGCAGACTGTGGCCTGAGAAAAACAAAGCTTGCGGTGGGGGCTGCGAGGTGGTTTTTTCAAGTGCTGAATTGACTGGGGGTTGATCTGGCTGCCGATTGGATTTGGGAATGATTGGCTGTAAATCAGTCGCTGCGACCGATTGTTTGGCGTCTTTCGGGTTCACAGAACCGCCATGGATCTGCAAACACAGGGAGGGTGGGCTTTGATTGCTATTTCCAATGTTCCGAGGTCCACAAGCGGCCAGTGTGGCTGGACATAGCAGACTATAGAGCGCCATCAAAATGGCCAGCCGTTGTGACTGAAAAAGGTATTTTTTTATGGCCATACCCTTCATCAACTCAGCAATGCTTGCACGTGTTTGACTCGGCGGCGAAAAGTGTTTTCAAAGGTATGGCGAGATGCAAATGCCAGAGCCTGATGGGAATGCAGGATAATTTGGCTTCGGTTGGCTTCAAGGTCGGCAATTTGGCGGGCCAGCTTGAAAGGCTGGTTCATCGGTGTGAGCCAACCTGATTTAGAGGCTTTAACCAAGCCAGCCAATGCTTCATTTTGGTAGCCTACAATAGGTACACCACAGCTCATGGTTTCCAGATAGGTGCATGAAGGGTCTCCCTGGCGATGGCAGCATACAAAAAGATCGGCCCTTTCTTGAACCAGTGGCAGGAGCTCTTGATGAAAATCCAGTGTGCCCCTCAGATGTACTCTGGATGCCAAACCTTTGTCGTGAATGGTAGAGAGCAAGGGACGAAGAAAATCTCCATCACCACAGATCGTAAATTCAAAGTTCACGCCCCATTGATGTAAATGGTCAGCAACTTCAAGCAAATGGTCAGCACCTTTGATGGCAATCAGGCGTCCTGAAAACACCAAGTGCAAGCGTTTTCTGCGTACACAGTCACTGAGCCGATCATCCAGTTGATGCTTGGAAATCAGGGATTGTGAACTCACACGAGAGTCAAAGAAGAGCATCGGTCTGGCATTAAGATGCCTGTAGGCCTCGAAGGTTGGGGTTCCGTTACATTGAACTCCCTGTGCCAGCCGAATGGCTTGAATTTGCCGATGCTCTTGCAAGCGTTCCCACCAATGCCTCTTGAAGCGCCGAATTGGGTTGGTGACAGAAGCGTGAACCATCTGCTGGCGGGTTTTTAAACTGTATTCAGTGGTCATCACGCACTGAATACCAAAATGTTGACACCACTTGGGAACACTGTTTTGACGCCAACCCGCACTGCCCAAAACCACACTGGCACCACGGAAAATTGCTTCCTGGGGTAGCTGATTGAATGGGGTAATTTTCAGAAGAAATGGCAGATCATTGTGGTGCACATCAACAGGATCCAGGTGATCTCCGGGGTGGTTGGCCTCTTCCAGTAAAACTTTGACGCTACCAGGCCAAAATTGTCTGAATTTCTCTACCCCCTCAATAAATTTGCGTGTGATCCTGAGTTGTCCTCTAGCCAAGGTACTGGCGGTCAGGCTTGGCAGCAAGAGCAGGATGGGTTTTTTGGGCATATGTCAAAAAGAGATCAAGGGCAAGACCGAAGTCTGACCTTTAATACCTTGTTGCTCCCTGAGAATTCTCAAAGTGAAATGCTGTTTTCAAACTTCATAATGGCGCCTTGCGCGTGGGATGCCAGGCCGCTCTTGCTGCTGATGCAGACTGATGCAACTAGACACTAAGCCATACGTAAAGCGCCATCCAGTCGAATGACTTCACCATTGAGCATTTCGTTGTGGATGATATGCTGTACCAAGCGGGCATAATCAAGCGGAATTCCCAAGCGAGAGGGAAAAGGGACGGAGCGCGCCAGGGCATCTTGTATCTTTGGTGGCATGGCTTGAACCATGGGGGTCTCGAAAACTCCCGGGGCGATTGTCATGTGGCGGATGCCGAAGCGGGCGAGATCACGAGCGATGGGCAGTGTCATGCCCACCACGCCCCCTTTGGAAGCAGCATAAGCTGCTTGGCCGATCTGACCCTCAAAGGCAGCGATACTGGCCGTAGAAATCAAAACACCGCGCTCCCCTGTCAGTGCATCCGGTAGATTATTTTTCATGGCTGCGGCCGACAGGCGGATCATGTTGAAGCTACCCAGCAGATTGACCTGAATGACTTGATTGAACAGTGCCAAGTCGTGGGGGCCGTCTCGTCCAAGGGTTTTAGCGGCTGGGCAGATGCCTGCACAGTTTACCAAGCCGCTGAAATGACCCCAGGCGGTGGCTGCCTCAATGACGGTTTGAGCCTCAAGAGGCTGAGTGACATCGCAGGGGATGAAACGAGCCACTTGGTGCCCCAGTGTTTGCGCCAAAGTTTCGCCGCGTTCAATTTGAAGGTCGGCAATGAGCACCCGCCCCCCTTGCTCAGTGAGCATGCGTACGGTGCCCTCGCCGAGGCCGGAGGCGCCACCGGTGACAATAAAAATATGACCTGCAATATTCATGATTTACGCATTGTCCGCTTGAGATCTCGGCGCTGCCCCGGGGCTTGCGAGGCAGCGTTTAACTTGCTTGATGCTATTGCCTCAAGGAGGGGAAAAAGATCACATCTCGAATGCTTGGGCTGTCGGTCAATAACATCATGAGTCGGTCAATACCGATTCCACAGCCACCTGTGGGGGGCATACCATATTCAAGGGCACGAATAAAGTCAGCGTCATAAAACATGGCTTCTTCGTCACCGGCTGCCTTGTGGGTGGCTTGCGCATGAAAGCGAGCCGCTTGGTCTTCGGCATCATTGAGCTCTGAAAAACCATTGGCAATTTCTCGACCTGTGATAAACAATTCAAAGCGCTCGGTAATGGCTGGATTGGTATCGGAGGCCCGCGCCAATGGCGAGACTTCGACAGGGTAGTCCATAATGAACGTAGGGTTCCAGAGTTTACTTTCTACAGCAGCTTCAAAAAGCCCGAATTGCAATTCAGGCAGTTGCCAATGGGCGGGGGCTTTTTCACCCCGCGCCATAATCTCGTGGCGAAGGGTGTTTGGGTCGTCAACCTGAGTTTCGGTGAGGCCAGCGTGAACCAGCAAGGATTCCCGAATACTGAGCCTGGCAAAAGGTAAATCAAGGGCTACTGGCTGGCCGGCATAAGTAAGGTTTGTGGATCCTGTGGCCACAAAAGCTGCATGACGCAGCAGGCTTTCGGTAAATTCCATCAGGTCATGGTGATTCCAGTAAGCGGCGTAGAACTCCATCATGGTGAACTCGGGATTGTGGCGAACAGAAATACCTTCATTTCTGAAGTTTCGGTTGATTTCAAATACCCGATCAAACCCACCCACAATCAATCGCTTGAGGTAAAGCTCTGGGGCAATGCGCAGGTACATGTCCTGACCCAAGGCATGGTGATGGGTGACAAAGGGCTTGGCATTGGCCCCTCCCGGAATGGGATGCAGCATGGGGGTTTCAACTTCCAGAAACCCATGCTCGATCATGAAGTTTCGAATGCCACTGACGGCCTTGCTGCGGGCGATGAAGCGGGTACGGGCTTGATCATCCGTGATCAAATCAAGGTAGCGTTGCCGGTATTTTTGTTCCTGGTCAGACATCCCCAAGAATTTTTCGGGCAGTGGGCGCAGGCTTTTGGTCAGTAGGCGCAGGGTAGTGACCCGGACGGATAATTCACCGGTCTTGGTTTTGAATAAAGTACCCTGAACCCCAAGGATATCGCCCAAGTCCCAATGCTTAAAGGCTTGGTAAACCTCTGCGCCGAGGATGTCTTGGGTCATGAACAATTGAATGCGACCAGAGGCATCTTGAAGTGTGCCAAAGCTGGCTTTTCCCATCACCCGTTTTAAACGCAAACGACCGGCAAGCTTGACAAGCACGCCCTGAGACTCAAGAACTGGTGCATCTTGGCCAGCGTATTGTTGCTGCAGGAGCAGGGCTTGATCAGAGG
>JBEIRS010000174.1:0-3712 GCA_040375795.1 Methylibium sp. | reverse complement strand
TTCTCTGGCCACCAGCCAAGATCATAAAAGGTTATTTGATGCTGACCAAGGGCCCAATACCGGTGGTATGGGGGCGTATTCTCCAGCCCCGGTAGTGACCCCTGATGTCCATGCCCGCGTCATGCGTGAAATCATCATTCCAACCGTCCAAGGCATGGCCCATGATGGTATTACTTATACGGGTTTTTTGTATGCAGGGCTGATGATCAATTCACAGGGCCAGCCATACACGGTCGAATTCAACTGTCGCATGGGTGACCCTGAAACCCAGCCCATCATGATGCGTCTCAAAAATGATCTTTTTGATGTGCTTATGGCGGCAACCGATAGCACCCTCGATCAAATCAATCTTGAATGGGATCGTCGCGTGTCTTTGGCCGTGGTGATGGCTGCTGCGGGTTACCCTATGGCGCCACGTCGTGGCGACATGATTGCCCATGTCCCCTTGGAAACCCCTGATGTGGTGGTATTTCATGCCGGCACTCAACGGGTCAATGAGCAGTTGTTGACCTCCGGGGGGCGAGTTTTGTGCGTCACATCCTTGGGTGACACCGTCAAGCAAGCTCAGCAACGAGCCTATGATATTGTGCAAAGTATTCAATTTGATGGAGCACAATACCGTCAAGATATTGGCTATCGAGGCCTGAAGCGTTGAAAGGCTGCCTGTGAATACCGTGCTTGTCAGAGACTATCTTCTTGGGCTTCAAGAGCACATCATCAGCGAAATAAAAGCCATCGAGACCGAATCTTTCGTTCGTGACTCCTGGCTGCGCCCCCCCGAAGATCGACTTCAGGGCGATGGCCTGTCTTGCTGTATGGAGGGTGGCGACTTGATTGAAAAAGGTGGGTGTAATTTTTCCCACGTGAGGGGGGCCAGTTTGCCTCAGTCAGCCACCCAGCATCGTCCTGAACTGGCAGGCCGACCTTTCGAGGCCCTGGGTGTGTCGCTCGTTTTTCACCCTCGTAACCCCTATATACCCACTGTTCACATGAACGTGCGTATGTTCACAGTTATCAATACAGCAGGCGAAGCCGTGGTTTGGTTTGGCGGCGGCATGGATCTCACTCCTTATTATGGCTTCGAAGAAGACGTCCGCCATTTTCATCATGTCAGCTTTCGGGCCCTTGAGCCTTTTGGGCCACACCTTTATCCTCGCTTCAAAGCTTCTTGTGACGACTATTTTTTTCTCAAACATCGCAGCGAAGCTCGTGGGGTTGGGGGTATTTTTTTTGATGATTTCACAGAATTGGGGCCAGACGGTGGCTTTGCTCTGATACAAGCCGTTGGAAATGCCTGGGCCCATGCCTACCTGCCGATTGTGAACCGTCGCAAAAACTTGCCGTATGGTTCCAGAGAGCGCGAGTTTCAAGCGTATCGACGCGGACGATACGTTGAATTTAACCTGGTTTTTGATCGAGGCACCTTGTTTGGGCTTCAGTCTGGGGGGCGTACTGAAAGTATTTTGATGTCGATGCCCCCCCTTGCCACTTGGCGATACGGTTGGCATCCTGAACCCGGGTCTCCAGAGGCTCGCCTTTATACAGATTTTCTTCCCCCACGAGATTGGCTTTCTTGACAGAGCCTGAAATCGGCGCCATCCTCGCTGAAAATTTGACAAAGCCCCCCCGATTTTTCAAAACACCACCTTAGGAAATGAATGGATATTCGCAAATTGCAACGGGTTATCCTTGACGCCCTCGAAGATGTCAAAGCACAACGTATTGAAATTTTCAATACTGAAGTGCAATCACCCCTGTTTGAGAGGGTCATCATTGCTTCGGGGGGGAGCCATCGTCAAACCAAGGCCTTGGCGGCCAGCGTTTGTCATATGGTGAAGTCTCGCTTTGATATTCAGCCTCGTGTAGAAGGCGAAGAAAACGGTGAGTGGATCATCATCGATTGTGGCCCAGCGGTGGTTCATGTCATGCAGCCAGCCATCCGTGACTACTATCACCTCGAAGAGATTTGGGGTGCCAAGCCGGTTCGCCTGAAGACTCTTGCGGCAGCCAAAACGTTGCCTCAAGCCTCTGAACCTGAAACTTCAAACCTCACAGATTTGGATCAAAAGCCGTCTTTGCGCACGTCTTTACCGAAAGTCACTGCCAAAAAGGCCTCGACGGCGGTCAAGAAGCCTGCGGTCAAGAAAAATTTCATCGTTTCCACAAGCAAAAGTAAAGTACTGTAAAAACAGCAATGAAGCTCTGGCTGTTGGCTGTGGGGTTGCGTCAGCCAGCTTGGGCTGATGAGGCTTTCAAGGATTTTTCTAAACGATTTCCCCCTGAGCTTCGGCTTGAATTGCGGGCGGTGAAAGCCGAACCCCGAGGCCGTAAAACAGTGCAGCAACTGATGCTGGCTGAAGCTGATCGTTTGCAGGCGGTCACGCCCAAGGGCGCTTGGCGTGTCATTCTTGATGAGCACGCAGACCATTGCACGAGTGCTCAACTTTCTACCCGCATCAAGACCTGGATGCACAAGGGCCGGGATATTGCTTTTTATCTGGGTGGGCCAGATGGCTTGGCCCCCGAGCTCAAAGCCACGGCGGAAGAATCTTTGCGTTTATCCGACCTCACACTGCCTCATGCTTTGGCCCGGGTGGTGCTGGCAGAAGCCCTTTACCGGGGCTGGACCTTGTTATCTAAGCATCCTTATCATCGTGAATAAAACCAAGCTGCCAGAAGCTGTTGTCATCAATTCCATCCATGCTGAGACTTCGTGCGCATGACCATTGGTTTTTCATTGCGCGTGCTCACATCCAGTTTCTTGCAAAATGTTTCATGTCAGAGAATGGGGAATTCTCTGGACGACACGGCTTGGTGTTGTAATGACAGCTTCAATCATCCATGATGGGTGGCTTGTTCAATTTTTCTGAGCAAGGAATAAAAAAAACCATCGCCTGGTGAACTTTGTTCATGCGGTATATCTGGGAGGAGTGGCAAAAAATGGCCACGCTCTAGCAGCCTGTGAGATTTTGGGGCCATTGGCTGAAAATTCGTTTCAGCAGTCGATTTTTCACCGTCTTTTAGGCCCATGGCACCGTGATCAGCCTGCAAACCGGGCCAATACGGGTCTCGCGGGGGTTGATTTTCGCTTTTGACGCTCCAGTTCCGACAGTCTGCCAGGCCGGATGCATGGGCATCAGGGGTGTGTTTCAAAAAATGATCGATGACATCCTGTCCCTCGGCCTTGAAAACCGAGCAAGTCACGTAAAGCAACATCCCCCCTGGCTTAAGCAGTGGCCAAAGTTGGCGCAGTAATTCGCGCTGAGTTTTCTGTAGCGATGAAATGTCTTCTGGCCGACGTAGCCAGCGAATATCTGGGTGCCGCCGTACGATCCCAGAGGCGCTACAGGGGGCATCAAGTAAAATGGCATCAAACCATTGCCCATCCCACCAGACCTGGGGATTGCTGGCGTCAGCAGCCAGAGTACGGGCCTGTAAACGCAGGCGTTGCAGCGTTTCATGCACCTTCGTAAGACGTTGCGGGTCCCGGTCTAGGGCCCATAGGTCAAGGTTGGCAAGTTCAAGCAGGTGTGCAGTTTTACCCCCAGGAGCCGCACAGGCATCCAAGACCCGGGGCCTGTGTGAAAAAGATTCGAGTGATTTTAAGAGCAGCGGCGCAGCCCACTGAGCGGCGAGGTCTTGAACCGAAACATGCCCTTCTGTAAACCCAGGCAAAGATTGAACCGGCACAGGATGATCCAGCAACACAGCT
>JBEIRS010000338.1:0-1518 GCA_040375795.1 Methylibium sp. | reverse complement strand
TGTCCTCAATGCCTTTCATTTTTTCTGGAGCCCGCATGAATACCGTGACCCGTGAGCAACAAGCTGCTGCTTTACAAAAAGACTGGAACGAAAACCCCCGCTGGAAGGGCATTCAGCGCAGCTACCGTGCTGCTGATGTGGTTCGCTTGCGGGGGTCGGTTCAAATTGAACATACTCTCGCCAGGAAAGGGGCTGAAAAACTCTGGAAATTGTTGCACGAAGAGCTTTTTGTGAATGCGCTGGGTGCCCTGACGGGCAACCAGGCCATGCAGCAAGTCAAGGCAGGTCTCAAGGCCGTTTATCTCAGTGGCTGGCAAGTGGCCGGTGACGCCAACGTGGCGGGTGAAATGTACCCCGATCAATCACTCTACCCGGCCAACTCGGTGCCTGCCGTGGTGCGGCGCATCAATAATACTTTCCAGCGTGCTGATCAGATTCAATGGTCAGAAGGCAGTGCAGAGATTGATTATTTTGCGCCCATTGTGGCAGATGCCGAGGCCGGGTTTGGGGGGGTTCTGAATGCTTTCGAGCTCATGAAAGCCATGATTGATGCAGGCGCAGCCGGGGTACATTTTGAAGATCAATTGGCGTCTGTGAAAAAGTGTGGCCACATGGGAGGAAAAGTATTGGTACCCACCCGTGAGGCTGTGGCCAAACTGGTGGCGGCGCGTTTGGCTGCTGATGTCATGGGTGTGCCAACGATTTTGGTGGCTCGCACCGATGCAGAAGCCGCTGATTTGATCACCAGTGATATTGATGAAAATGACCAAAGCTTCACCACCGGTGAACGCACGGTTGAAGGCTTTTATCGGACGCGCAATGGGCTTGAACAAGCCATCAGCCGTGGCTTGGCTTACGCTCCTTATGCAGACTTGGTTTGGTGTGAAACAGGCAAGCCCGATTTGGCCTTTGCCCAGGCCTTTGCTGAGGCGATCCATCGCCAATTTCCGGGCAAAATGCTGGCTTACAACTGCTCACCCAGCTTCAACTGGAAAAAAAACCTGGACGACGCCACCATTGCCAGCTTTCAGAGCGAGCTGGGCAAAATGGGTTACAAGTTTCAATTTATTACATTGGCCGGCTTCCACAGCTTGAACTACAGTATGTTTGACTTGGCCCATGGTTATGCCCGCCGCAATATGTCTGCGTTTGTCGAATTGCAAGAACGTGAATTTGCTGCCGCTGAACGGGGTTTCACCGCCGTCAAGCACCAACGTGAAGTGGGCACAGGTTATTTTGATGCCGTCACCACCACCATCGAGCGCGACGCTTCGACCGCCGCCTTGAAGGGGTCGACCGAAAACGAGCAGTTTTTCGAGAAACACCTTTGAGCCCCATTTTTATGTTCGGTAGCCAGGCCGGCTGAACGATGCCACACAGCCGACCAATGCAAAGTCATTTCAGCCATACAGGAGCCGCCCTTCCTTAGCGCGGATCCGGTTGACACGAAGACCAAGGATGACGGCCATTCACAGGCTACCCATTAAGAAGAAGGCCGATTGTTCTGCAAGGCGGGTT
>JBEIRS010000281.1:0-2162 GCA_040375795.1 Methylibium sp. | reverse complement strand
TGTGGGCTTGGGCCGTTTTATCTAACGGCTTGTTCGGGGGCTTTATTGTTTGAATCGCAATAAATTGTTACCGATTGAACACTCTCTTACATCATCAACGACCCCGGCCTGAAAGCGGGAGCTTGAAAGGAGCCATTTCATGAAACGTCGTGAATTTTCTTTAGGCTTGCTCGGCAGTGGCTGGGGGCTTCTGGGCTTTCCTGCCACCCTGTCAGCCCAAGAAAGTGCCCCCGTCGAAGGCAAGCATTACACCCGAATCACTCCTCCAGTTCCTGCCGGCACCGCCGAAAAAATTGAAGTGGTGGAATTTTTTTGGTACGGATGCCCTCACTGTCATGCCTTTGAACCCCAATTGGAAGCCTGGATCAAGGTTCTTCCCAGTGATGTTTTGTTCCGGCGAGTGCCTGTGGCCTTCAGGCAAGACCCCTTCGTTGCTCATCAAAAACTTTACTATTCACTAGAAAGCCTAGGGTTGGTTGAAAAGCTTCAACGCAAAGTGTTCGATGAAATACATTCACCGAACCCCGCCAAAAAATTAAAACTGTCTACTTTAAGTGAAATAAGTGAATTTATGGTCAAGCAAGGGGTTGACCAAGCGCAGTTTGCGGCCATTTTCAATTCTTTTGCCATCGATACAAAATTGGGCCAAGCTGCAAAATTGGTCAAAGCGTACCAGATCAATGGCGTTCCCTCGATCGGTATTCACGGCCAATTCCTGACGGATGGGCCCATGGCCGGCACCATGGACAAGGCCTTGCGCGTGACTGACTTTTTAATTCAAAAAATAAGATCCAAGACCTGAAAAAAAATCACAGTTTTTCAGCTCCAATGAACTTGACCTGACGCAAGCAGCTTCGGCTGGGAGCGACGGACAATCAGCGCATACTGTCTCACGCCAAATGATTGGCAAGCCATTAATGCTTGCAAAGTATCATTTGAGATTGCATTCGCCCATGATTCCAACCCCCGCCTTGGCCCGTTTGATCCAGCGCATCATGCCGATGCGAAACTATCGGGACGTCAGCAAACGATCCTGGGCCCTGGCCCCTGCTTGTCGCCGCCATGAAGCATCGGCGGTTTTTCATGCCAGTGATGTTTCCAGAATTTTAGGCGTTTCTGAGTTATCAACCCTTTCCCTGCAAATGGAAAGAATTTATGGTGGGCTCAGGCAGCATGGCGCCACAGTAGCCCACTGGATACCCCATGTTCAGCTTTGCCATGGCCATGTGGTCAGGCCCACGGCATCATTGCGGGTAGGAGCCGAGCCCATGCCGTGGTTTGACAAGCCATTGAAGGCCCGAGTCTCACAAGCAGTGCTGGCTTCTACCCAATATGGGGTCCGTTATTTTGGGCACTGGCTTTTAGACGACCTCCCGCTCACTCTGGCAGCCCAAAGCCTAGGCGAGGCCATCAATGTCATTCCTCAATTTTCAAATCATCAATGCTCTTATCTCAAACTTAGCAATACAGGCAGCCGCACCCTGATGGATGCCACTGTCGATGAATTTATCATCATTGATGATGCTGGACAAAACCGGTATAAAGCTGAACGTTTGATGGATTTACGCTCTAGGCTGTTGCTGCATTTTCCTGCCCCAAAACCAAGCAAAATCATGATTTTGCGCAAAAACAGCGGCTCCAACCGGACACTCCTGAATGAAGCAGAAATCGCCCATAAACTTTCTCAGCAAGGCTTTCAGATTTTGTCCCCCCTGGAAACTGATGCTGAAAACTTGATTCAGGCCTGTTTGGGGGCAAGCATTGTTGCGGGGGTGGAAGGCAGCCACTTGGCACATGCCCTTTTGTGCATGGCGCCTGGAAACACTCTGCTGACCATTCAGCCCCCCTACCGCTTCGATGCCACACTCAAAGATTGGTGCGACTGTAAACAGATCCGTTACGCTTTTACTGTGGGCGAACCATGCAACAACGGGGCTTTTCAAACCCCCTTTCACCAAATTGACCGCCTGCTCCAGCAACTCTGCTGAATGCGGCCTCACATCTCAAAGACAGCCACCAAATGCCGAAAATAAAACAAGCCCTTGCTTGAAAGCAAGTTTGCCCCACTTTGTGAATGGCCACGCCTGATTGATATTTATGTCCACCGATACGCCCTCCACTCACGAGAAGGTGAATGTGACTGCCCAGGTCGAAACCTCTAC
>JBEIRS010000362.1:0-1219 GCA_040375795.1 Methylibium sp. | reverse complement strand
GGTGTTGGAGAAATGGAGCGGCGCTATAAACTCATGAGTAAGCTGGGGGTGCGTAACCTGTCGGGCTACAACAAAAAAATCAGTGAAGCAGCTGAGCGAGGAGAAGCCATTCCCAACCCTTTCAGTTTGACCCCCGAAGCCCCTGAGCCATTGGATCGCCTTCCTTGCCTGGTGATCGTGATTGATGAATTGGCCGATTTGATGATGGTTGTGGGCAAGAAAATTGAGGAACTGATTGCACGTCTTGCGCAAAAAGCCCGCGCTGCAGGCATTCACTTGATTTTGGCTACGCAACGGCCCAGTGTGGATGTGATCACTGGCTTGATCAAGGCCAATATTCCAACCCGCTTAAGCTTTCAGGTCAGTAGTAAAATTGACAGCCGTACCATTTTGGATCAGATGGGTGCCGAAGCCCTGTTGGGCATGGGTGATATGCTTTATATGCCGTCAGGCACGGGGCTGCCGATTCGTGTGCATGGGGCTTTTGTCAGTGATGAAGAGGTTCATCGCGTGGTTGATTACCTGAAAAGCCAAGGCGAGCCGAATTACATTGAAGGCATTCTGGAAGGTGGCACCCTTGATGGCGACGGTGATGAACAGGCCAGCACTCCCTTGGCCGCAGAAGGCAGCGAAAACGACTCCATGTATGACCAAGCGGTGGCTATCGTATTGCAGCATCGTCGGGCTTCTATTTCTTTGGTTCAGCGGCATTTGCGCATTGGTTACAACCGTGCAGCACGTTTATTAGAGCAAATGGAAAAATCAGGCCTTGTATCGGGTATGTCAAGCAATGGAAACCGGGACATCATTGTCCCCGCACGTACAGAATGAACATAATAAAATATGCGCTTGGGGCACTGATTTGGGTGCTGTGCAGTGGTTGGGCTTGGGCAGATGGCCTGGCTAGCCTGAAAACTTTTATTGATCAAGCCAAAGCAGGTCAAGCTCAATTCAGCCAAACGGTCACATCCCCTGACGGTACCAAGAAAAAAATTTCAAGTGGTTATTTTGAGTTTTCCCGGCCCAATCGGTTTCGTTTTGTTTATCAAAAACCCTTTGAGCAGTTGATCGTTGCCGATGGCCGCAAGGTCTGGATGCACGACCCTGACCTCAACCAAGTGACTTCCCGAACCATCGAGGATGCCTTGGGTGCCACGCCTGCGGCCCTTTTGGCCGGAACTTCTTTGGACAAAGACTTTGACCTATCTTCTCAACCCCC
>JBEIRS010000312.1:0-1815 GCA_040375795.1 Methylibium sp. | reverse complement strand
TGTAATCATCAGGGATCGATTGGCCTGAGTTTTTGCCGGTCTTGTGTCATGCCTACCTCCTCGCGCGCCGGACCCATTCGGCTTGATATTGATGCCTAACTTGGTTTTTGACTGGCTCGCCTTGGCGGGCTGATTTTTCTGTGTGTTCACTGTTGTGGGTATTGATGACGTTTCAAGACCGCCCCTGATCGATCCTTTCTGGATAGTGCGAATGACCTTTCCGCTTGATTCTTTGCGTACTGACCCTCCCGCCCCTGTCCCTGCCCCGACTGCTCGGGGTAAAAAACCAAGATCGCGGCCTGAAGAAAAGATTCCGGCCCACCCTTCAGAGCCATTCTCATGGGTTTTTGGGGTGAAGGCTCAAGTCATGGTTTTCTTGACCGGTATGTTGTTGATTTTGGCTTTTTTGGCACTGACCAGTTATCACGTCAGTGATCCGGCATTTTCGACTTCTGGAGATGGCTCTCAGGTCAAAAATCTGGTGGGATCCTTGGGCGCCTGGGTCTCTGATTTGAGTTTTTTCTTGTTTGGGTTTTCAGTATGGTGGTTGCTTGCCATGGGGGTGCGTATTTGGTTGGGGGCGCTGAGCATGGTTTTACGAGGCTCTGGTGCAATGATTCATCAAGCCAAACAGCCCCCCGTCTGGGTACTTTGCTTGGGGGTTGGGCTGTTATTGTGTGCCAGTTGTGCTCTCGAATGGACGCGCTTGTATCACTGGGAGGCCCGTGTTCCAGGGGGCCATGCCGGAGGGATTTTGGGCTATACCCTGGGCCAATGGAGTCAGCATTGGTTAGGTTTTTCTGGGTCGGGGGTTTTTTGGATTGCGTTATTGACCATGGGTTTTTCAATGGCGTTTCGCTTTTCCTGGATGCGTTTGGCCGAGCAGATAGGTCAGTTTCTGGAGTCTTTTGGGCGTCGTGGAATGGCTCAACGTCAAACCATCAAACCCAGTCAATTCGGCGCGCAGCCTGATCTCAAGCAAGAACTTCAAAAAGCCACCATCGAGCCCTTGTTCATTCAGTCACCCCCCCCTCAGTCTTTGCCAATTCAGCCCCTTGCCCCGGTGCCCATTGTCACTGAGATGATGCAGCCAGAGGGTCTTAAAAATGAGCGTGTAGCGCGAGAAAAGTCGAGGTCACTATTCAGTGAGCTTCCAAACACCAAATTGCCTCAAGTCGATTTGCTGGACGCCCCACCGCGTGCCCGGGTGGAGTCAGTGAGCCCTGAAACCATTGAAATGACGTCTCGCTTGATCGAGAAAAAACTCAAAGACTTCGGGGTTGAAGTGCGTGTCGTGACAGCATCCCCAGGCCCGGTGATCACTCGTTATGAAATTGAGCCTGCCACAGGCGTCAAGGGGGCGCAGGTGGTGAACTTGGCCAAAGATTTGGCCCGCAGCCTGAGTTTGGTGAGTATTCGGGTGGTTGAAACCATTCCTGGTAAAACCACCATGGCCCTGGAATTGCCCAACCCCAAACGTCAGACCATTCGCTTGTCTGAAATTTTAGGTTCGGCAATTTACCAAGAAGCTGCTTCCATGCTCACAATGGGCCTAGGCAAGGATATCGTTGGTAATCCTGTGGTGGCTGATTTGGCCAAAATGCCCCATTGCCTGGTGGCAGGCACGACTGGCTCAGGCAAATCCGTCGGCATCAATGCCATGATTTTATCGCTTTTATATAAGGCCGAAGCTCGTGATGTGCGCTTGATCCTCATTGACCCCAAAATGCTTGAAATGAGTGTTTATGAAGCCATTCCGCATTTGTTGTGTCCGGTAGTCACCGACATGAAGCAGGCGGCGAATGCCCTGAACTG
>JBEIRS010000302.1:0-1914 GCA_040375795.1 Methylibium sp. | reverse complement strand
GTGTAGTAGCGCATCAAAATGTGTGGAAGTGCCGCCGTGCCTAGCATCAGACAAAACACCAAAGCCAGGAAGTTGAGGCGCGAAGTTTCGTAAGCAGCCTTGGCTTTTTCATCACCATCAGGGTTGCCTGCAAACTGCTGAGCATGACGGGGCAGGCCGCCCAGAGGGGCTGCTCGCGCAATCGCAGCAGCTTTTGCTGCCGTCCAGGCCTTCTGAGCCGCGTTTTCATCCTGAGGCAAAGCATCCCGGGCCTTTTCTGCTGCAGCAATCTCTCCCGCTGGAGCATTGGCTGCTTTGAGCGCTTCAATTTTCTTGGCTGCTGCTGCTTTATCAGCTTCCAGAGCTGCCTTGACATCCTTTAGCTTCGTATCCATTGCATCGGCACGGGCCTTAAAGATGGCAATCACTTCCTTTTCCTTTGGGTCTTCGATCAGTGCTTTCTCCTTTTCAGTGACCTTCTGAAGCTGGTAGCCGTAGATCGCCTGAGGAATGGGGATGCCGGTCTGTTTGGCTGACAACCATGCTACTGGCACCAGATAGGCAATAATCAGGATGATGTATTGAGCCACTTGAGTCCAGGTCACAGCGCGCATTCCTCCAAGGAAAGAGCACACCAAAATACCTCCCAAGCCCAGGAAGATCCCGGTGCTGAATTCAACACCGGTCAGTCGGGTAGTGATCAGGCCGACCCCGTAAATCTGAGCCACCACATAAACAAAAGAACAGGCAATGGCAACCAAGATACCCACGAAGCGAGCCAAATTCCCCCCGTAGCGAGCGCCCAGAAAATCCGGAATGGTGAACTGACCGAATTTTCGTAGGTAAGGTGCTAAAAACAATGCAACGAGGCAGTAGCCGCCAGTCCAGCCCATAATAAAAGCGAGACCGCCATAGCCCTGCAAGTAAAGCGTACCCGCCATGCCAATGAAAGATGCCGCGCTCATCCAGTCTGCCCCGGTAGCCATGCCGTTATACATGGCGGGCACACGACGCCCAGCCACGTAGTATTCAGAGGCATCGCTGGTGCGGCTCATCACACCGATACCCGCATAGAGAAGCACGGTAGCAAACACAAAAATAAAACCGATCCAGTTCCGGGGTAAACCCATTTGCTCAAGGATGGCAAGTACAGCAATAAAAATCAAAAATCCGCCTGTGTACCAACCATAAACTTTGTGAAGTTGCTTTTTAAAGGCTGCATTACTTGAAGCTGATACTGTATTCTCCGAGGCTTGAGTCGTTATTCCAGGCATTATTGATTCTCCTCAGATTCAGCAACATTATATTCTTTGTCAAGCTTGTTCATGTAGTGAGCATAAAACCAGATAATCACGACATAAATAATAAGAGCACCCTGTGAAGCCATCCAGAAGCTGAACGGCCAACCAAAAAAAGTGAAATTCAAGTCGCGTGCGAAAAAGGTCACTACAAAAGTAACAAAAAACCAGGCCATCAATAGTAAAGCAGTGATGTGAAGGTTTTTTTGCCAGTAATATCGATGTGATTCAGTGAGTTGCATGAAACAATTCCCCTCTTGTTACTAAGCCTCTGAGCCGGATTCACCTTCAATCCGATGAAATACTGCCAACATCACAATCTGTCTCCAGATCAAAACTACACCAAGCTTGCTTGCGCATCAATGCCTGTTTCGCGTGCCAAACAAACGGCAATTTTGGGTTCAAACCCTTGAAGGTGGCGAATAATTTTTTCTGCTTCCCTGGGCTCTTGACGTTTGATATGAATCTTAGCCAGTTCACACCAAGCAAAAGGATTCATGGGTTGTAGTTCGGTGTTGCGCCTGAGTGCAACGATCGCTTCATCCAGTCGCACCTGGCGCATCAAAACGAGGCCCAAGCCAAACCAAGCCCGATCAAGTTGCTCATTGAGAAGGAGAGCCTTCCTGAAACTGACCTC
>JBEIRS010000328.1:0-1632 GCA_040375795.1 Methylibium sp. | reverse complement strand
CAAACACTCGACAGCCCTGCGAGACGCTTTTTCCCGTGAACTCAATCAACTGCATCAAGAAGATTATCCGATACCACAGAGCATCACTTCCGAAGGGACCTGACACCAAGCCGTGCCCCCACCCCCCCAACCCCTTGATTTTGATGTTGTAAAACAAGCAGGTGAGCAAAACACCGGAGGAGAGACCCAGGGTGGTTGATAAATCAGCCGTGGGGACAACGCGCATATAGTCATAAAAGCCGAGGGCAGGCCCCGCGGAATGCCAGAGGTGGGGGATGAGATCGACGGGCAACATATCCATGGCGTTCATCAGGAAAATCCAGACGAAAACTGTTAAAGCCAGGGGGCAAACCAATTTACGACTTTGGGCATTGCGAATCAGGCCCTTGGCTTGGTTGTCAACCATTTCATAGAGAATTTCAACCAAAGCCTGAAAGCGACCAGGCACCCCCGCTGTGGCCCGACGAGCAGCCAACCATAATAAAAAGCAGGCCAATGCTCCCAGCACCACGGAAAAAAAGACCGAATCTAGGTTGAAAAGGCTGAAATCAACGATCGATTTTTGCTTGGCGGATTCAAATGAAAAATTCATTTGAAGATGTTGAAGGTGGTGCTGGATGTATTCTCCGGCGGTTGGGCCTTGAGAGGCATTGGCTTCAGCTGACATATTGACGAATCTCTTTAGGGCTCAGGGTTGCGGGCGGCGCCATACCAGCGCCAACCAGTTCAATTTCATACTCACAATCATCGTAAACAAGAGCACAGGCCATTGAAGGCCCGGGATAGCGATGGCAAAGACCAGCAAGGCCACTGCAAAAGCCACTTTGGCCACCTCCCAAACAATGAAGCCCAAAAGGGCCGCAGCGGGAGACTGCCGGGATATTCTGGACATTCCGCGAGCCATCACAGCCCCAGGCAGAACGACGCAGAGCGTACCGTACAGTGCCGACCAAAATTGATGCCATCCCCATATCAGGGCTATGAACACAGACAAGGCAAAACCCAAGAGGGCTTGCGAAGCCAAAATCTTCCAGGGAGACAGCACCATGAAACGAGCCCTAAGCACTTGGGCTTCATCTCGGGTGAGGGGCTTGAAGTGAGAAGAACCGTCATCAACTTCAGGACCTGGGAGAGAGTTGGGTGTTGACTGGGTAATCAGTGGAGAAGAAGCATATTCGATGGGTGCGGGCACAGCAGACTCAAAAAGCTGATGTAGAGAAGTGCAAAGCCTCGGAATTATATGGGGAAACCCGTAAGAAAGCTCCGAAAAGAATTGCCAGCGTCGGATATTCGCACTGATTAACAAAAATCAACATTTTTGCCTGCATCGTCAGTACCTCAGGCAGGGGTGTGCGTGGCTTTCCCTACGCAGATGCTTGAGGGAGCTTGCAGATCATCGGATGGATCAAAGCCGAGACCAACTTCGTATCAAATCATCATTCAGTGTCGGGTGATGGTGATGAGTGGTCGCGTCGAGGTGGGGTGAAATGGCTTCTTTGGCTGTGTAGTTAAAGCCTGGTTCACGTGTTATTTGAGCGGCTATGCTGGCTTTGTGCAGCGCGAGGCCCATGGTGGCGAGCTCCAAAAGGCGGGCGGCACGATTGGGAACGTTTTGTAGTTCGAGGTTGAGCT
>JBEIRS010000336.1:0-1572 GCA_040375795.1 Methylibium sp. | reverse complement strand
GATAAAAGATTATTAAAATAAAATCATCTTAGAGATCATCTTAGAGATCATCTTAGTCATCAAAATTTATGAATTAAAAAAAAGTGGCCATTTTTTAGTATTTATCGATAGATCGGCCCCCCTCTATGTCACAGTAGGGCACCTCGAAAAATCATTGATTTCAGTGAAGCGGTCGTGGTAAGTCATTGATTTTAATGGGGATTGTTTTCCGAAAAAGGAGGGGGTTCGATGCGTCCCCAAATAATGAGACAATTTTATGATTTGCGCTCCCCCAGAGACGCCCCATGAAATACAGCCCCCTGCCCACCAATACACCCCATCCTATGGCTCTTCGGCTGGGCTACCTGGGGATGTTGCCTTTTGTCATTTTTGCAGCACTGACCTGGATCATCCCCCCTCAATCCAACCCTGATGGGCATTGGTATGCAAGCTTTTTTTTGTCTTCCTATGCGGCGGTGAGTGTTTCTTTATTGGGGGGAATTCATTGGGGGCTGGCTTTTCACAGCACGTCTCCGACCCCCATGGCCTTCATCTGGGGTGTGCTGCCCCCAGCCATTTCATGGCTGGGGGCAGTCTTGCCACCTCATATTGGTCTGATTGTTCACTCGATCATGTTGATTGTTTGTTATCTCGTGGATCGAAAGGTTTACACCAGCGAAAAAGCCTCTGATTGGCTGACAATGCGCTTTCGCTTGACTGTGGTGGCCAGCGCCAGTTGCATACTGGCTGTCATCGGCACCACATTTTTCTACTGAGCCCTGCCAATGATCACCTACCACATTGATGCTCTTGACATTCATGCCCATGTTTACCGCATCAAGTTGACCATCGCCAAGCCCCATTCGCTTCAGCGGGTCAGCTTGCCCACCTGGATTCCCGGCAGCTATATGGTGCGAGAGTTTTCCAGACACTTGTTTGGTTTACAAGCCCAACAAGGCGCTCGCACGCTGTCTGTGGTTCAAATTGATAAAGCCTCCTGGGATATCCCCTGCCCCGGACGGGGTGCCCTGACACTGTCTTACTGTGTGTATGCGTTTGATCCCTCGGTGCGCGCCGCTTTTTTGGGTGCCCAGCGTGGGTTTTTCAATGGCCCCAGTCTTTTCCTGGAAGCGCATGGGCATTCAGACCAAGTGCACCAGGTGCAACTGACTGATTTACCCCCAACATGGGGCGTTGCCACGGCGTTGGCACCGCTGAACATTGACGACAAAGGCCGTGGCATCTATCAGGCTGCCAACTATGATGAACTCATTGATCACCCTGTCGAGTTGGGCACCTTCTGGCGAGGCCGCTTCACCGCCTACGGGGTGCCCCATGAACTGATTGTCACAGGGGCTTTACCCGATTTTGATGGATATCGTTTACTTCAAGACACCCAAACCATCTGCGAAGCGCAAATTGATTTTTGGCACACCGATCAAAAGCCACCCTTTGAGCATTATGTATTTTTATTGAATGCTGTTGATGAGGGCCTGGGGGGCCTCGAGCACAGGAACAGCACCGCCTTGATTGCCAGCCGACGTGACCTCCCGCAGCAGGGTCGAGAGGATCTTTCCGAGGGTTACCTCGGCT
>JBEIRS010000168.1:0-3917 GCA_040375795.1 Methylibium sp. | reverse complement strand
ATCATATTGATATTAAATCCAAAAATATGATACAGGGGCAAAGCACACACAGTGTGCAGCTGTTCGCCAGGTGGAATTTTAGAAAGCGCCGGGCGGTACCACGCCTCTGATTGAAGAATATTGGCCACCAAATGACGATGAAGCAGCATGGCGCCCTTGCTGATGCCGGTCGTGCCGCCGGTGTACTGTAAAACAGCCAAATCATCGGGACCGACCAAAGCGGTACGCAAGCCATGGGCCCGGCCAGCCGTCATGGCATCATTCCACGACATAGCCCCGGGTAATCGAAAGGGAGGAACCAGCTTTTTGATGTATTTCACTGCCCAATTGACCAAGAGGTTTTTTGGGAAAGGCAGCATGTCTCCTAAAGACGTGAGCACTATTTTTAAGGGGGGAAGATCTTTTAAACATTGCTGTACAGTGGTCGCAAAGTTTTCCATCAAAATCAGGGCCTTGGCACCAGAGTCTTGGAGTTGATGAGCCAATTCGCGCGGGGTGTATAAAGGGTTCACATTAACAACCACCAAGCCAGCCCTCAAAATAGCTGCCACCGACACAGGGTACTGCGGAATGTTGGGTAACATCACGGCCACTCGGTCACCTGGACTGAGCCCCAGGGTTTGAATGTAGCCAGCCAAGGCACTTGAGGCTGTATCAATTTGTTGAAACGTGAAGGCACGCCCCATAAATTTATACGCCGGCTGTTGGGCAAAGCGCGTGAAGCTATCCTCTAGAAGGCTGACCAGCGAAGGGTATAAGCTGACATCAATTTCTGCTGGAACCCCTTTCGGGTAATGCTTGAGCCAAATTTTCTCCATGCCGTGTCTCCGGGCTGATAATCAAGAACAAGGCCCAAATCAGTGAGAACCTTTCGGCGGTTCGCCTCTGGGATGTATTTGAAAAGCAGAATCAAAACCCAAGTCACTGAGGGACTCTCTGGCGCTGGGTTTGGTACGACGCCAAGAGCCTGGCACCAGGTCAAAGCGAAAAAGTCGGCATTCGATGGGTCCATTCCACAGGGGCGTTCGCTGAGTTTCTTTCAAACGCATGGCCGAGGGAAGCTTCATGTCAGGGCTCAAGATAAAAGCGGTCCAGCCGGCAGGGTGCTGAGTGTAGGCCCGCTTCCAGTGGCTTGCCAAACGAGAGAAAAAATCACTGGGCACCTGGCGATCTTCGGCCGAGTGGCGCAGGGGGGGAGCATCCTCTACGGCGGCCGAACCCCTGATGGTGATTCGTTCTCCGTAAGGGGGATTGAGCATGAGGGTACCTTGTAAATGAGGAGGTAAAACAGGCGCAGGTCGCTCCAGTGCATCACCTGCGTGAAAAGTAATCATCCCATCAACGCCGGCACGCTTGGCGTTGCGCCTTGCAAAGTCCACCATCCGAAAGGAGATATCGCTGGCATAAATAGGAACTTGACAGCTTCGGATGCGAGATTGTGCATGGCTTTTGAGGCGCTGCCAGGCCGCCCGCATCTCGGGGCTTTGAAAGGGAAGCAAGCGCTCAAAAGCAAAGCGCCGCTTGAGGCCAGGGGCCATATCGCAAGCCATTTGTGCCGCTTCAATCACGATGGTGCCACTGCCACAGCAAGGGTCATATAAGGCCCCGCCCTCCTGGGCCGTACCACACCATCCGACCGCCATCAATAAGGCGGCGGCGAGGGTTTCTTTGAGTGAAGCATCCCCCTTGTCTTCCCTCCAGCCGCGCTTGAACAGGGCCTCACCAGAGGTGTCTACATATACCGAGGCCTGATGTGGCCCAAGGTGCAATACCAGTGCCAGATCAGGAGACTGGGTATCGACACTGGGGCGCTCGCCGGTGGCGTCACGCAGGGCATCACACACGGCATCTTTAATACGGAGCGTTGCAAAATTCAGACTGCGTAAAGGGCTGCGCTGCGAGGTGGTGTCCACCCTCAAGGTGTGCTGGGAAGTGATCCATTGGGTCCAGTCAACATGACGGGTCATTTGATAAAGGTCGTGCTCATCATGGTAGGGTCCCGAAGCCACTTCAACCAGTACCCGCTGAGCCAAACGGATTTCAAGGTTCAGGACCATGACCTCGTGGGCTCCGCCTTCTAGGGATACTCCACCACGTCGTGTTTGAATTGCAGCCTCAGGCAAGACATGACGGATTTCTTGGGCGAGCCAAGTTTCAACCCCTGCGGCACATGGAAGAAAAATTGGGAGCATTACAGAACCTTGCGCAATGAAGTGGAGGGGATTTTCATGGATTCTCGATATTTGGTCACAGTACGTCGGGCCACTTCGATGCCGTGCTCATGCAGCATTTGCATCAATTTTTCATCAGACAGTGGTTTTTTTGGGTTTTCAGCGTCAATCATCTGTTTCAAAAGTGCTTGTATCGCCATGGCGGATATATTTCCACCCGTGTCGGTTTGGAGTAAAGCACTGAAAAAATATTTCAACTCAAAAGTGCCTCTGGGAGTGGCCATATATTTGGCCGTACTTGCCCTTGAAATGGTTGATTCATGCAAACCAATCTCTTGAGAGATTTCACGCATCATCAGGGGTTTCATGGCAATCTCCCCATGGGTCAAAAAGCCTTTTTGCCGGTCGACAATGGCCTGGGATACCCGTTGAATGGTTTCAAAACGTTGTTTGATGTTTTTGACAAACCAGCGAGCCTCTTGAAGTTTCAGCCCAATTGGGCTAGAACTTGAGGTTTCTTGGCCACGGCAGCTTTTGAGGACGTCGGCGTACAAATTATTCAGGCTCAACTTGGGCAGGACCTCGGGGTTGAGAATGGCTTTCCATTGCCGGCCAATTTTTCGCACAAGCACGTCCGGGACAAGCGTATCGGCTTGCGCCACTCCAAACTGCCGGGTAGGCTTGGGGTCCAGTGCAAGGATCATTGCTTGCGCTGCTTTTAGCAGTTGAGTATCAGCCCCCGTGGCCGCCCTGAGACTTTTAAAATTTTGGCGAGCCAAGAGACCAAGATGACTTTGACAAATCATGATCGCGATCATCTTCGCTTCGCTGCGTGGTTGGCGCTGTAACTGAAGAGCGAGGCAGTCACTCAGGCTCGTCGCACCGACACCAGCGGGGTCGAGGCTTTGTAGCCACTTGAGCGCGCATTGAAACCTCTCCAAAAGAACTTTCCGTTCTTCATCTGTGTGCCCCAGGCTCTGTGCAATATCCAGCAAGGGGTGAACCAAATAACCCTCATCATTGAGAGAATCAATCAAAATATGTAAGGCTGCATGGTCTTCGGGCGACAGGCGCATCCCGTGCAGTTGATCACGAAGATGGTCTTTGAGGTGAAAGTTGACCCCGGTCCGGCTTTGCAGATCAAATGGATTATCTTGGTTCAATGAACCCGCCAAAAAAGGCATTTCAGCAATGCCATCAAAATCATCTCCTTCGGTACCGTTTTCCCAGTCTGCCCGATCCAAAACGTCAAAGTTAGTATGATCAAGCTCAGTCAAGCCAGAGCTCAACACATTTTCGTCATGGAGGGGCTCTTGTGCGCGTTCTGTTTCCAGCTCCGCAGCTTGCTCGGTCGCCAGGCTGCGCTCCGACCAAGGCTCAAAGGCATGCTCAAGGGAGTTTTCTTCAGCTTCCAGAAATGGATTTTCATTGAGCATCTGCTCAATTTCTTGCTCTAATTCAAGGCTGGACAGTTGGAGCAGGTGAATAGAATTTTTCAACTGAGGCGTCAAGCTCAGTTTCGGTCTGATGTGAACCTGGAGGGTCGGTTTCATGGTAAGCGCTTGTAGTTCACATACGAAAATGTTCCCCAAGATAGACTTTACGAACATCGGCGTTATCAACGATATCTGTAGGGCTACCCTCAGTCAGAACCCGACCTTCACTGATGATGTAAGCGCGATCACAGATGCCCAAGGTTTCCCGAACATTGTGGTCGGTGATCAACACGCCAATGCCGCGGTTTTT
>JBEIRS010000065.1:0-6739 GCA_040375795.1 Methylibium sp. | reverse complement strand
GGAGCGGTCATTTATTTACCAGTCTGAAGTGGTGCAAGGCAATGTCATCACACGTGAGCAAGCCGAGCGCATCAAGCCGGGCATGAGCCGTGACCAGGTGCAAGATATTCTTGGCTCGCCCATGATTGCTGATATTTTTCATGTCGATCGATGGGACTATATGTTCACCATTCGACGCCCAGGGGCAGCGGCCCAGCGGCGTCATGTGGTGGTTTTTTTTCAAGCGGATTATCTTAAAAAGATCGACGCGCCCGATCTTCCTTCCGAGCGTGAGTTTGTCGCCTCGATTGACACGGTCAAAGCGCCCAAATCAATTCCTTCTTTGGTGTTGAGCCCCGAGCAAATCAAGGCATTGCGCATTCCCGCAGCTCCCGTTTCAGAGGGTCAAGCTCCCCAGGGTGCGCATAGAACTTACCCCCCTTTTTTGGAGACTGAGTGATGTCTGAATCAAGCTGCAAGCCGCTTCGTATTGCGATTGCCGGGGCATCAGGCCGGATGGGCCGAATGCTGATTGAGGCGGTGCAGGCTGCGCCTGATATGCAGCTCAGTGGCGCCCTTGATCGCCCTGGCAGCCCCGTTTTGGGCACGGATGCCGCGGCTTTTCTGGGGCAATGTAGTGGTGTCAACATCACGGCAGATTTACGCTCAGGGCTGTCCGGCGCCCAAGTCTTGATTGACTTTACCCGACCTGAGGGGACGTTGGCCCATCTTGCGGTGTGTCAATCGCTCGGGGTCAAGGCCGTGATTGGCACCACGGGTTTTTCTGAAGAGCAAAAAGCTTTACTGCGTGAATTATCTGCATCGGTGGCCATGGTCGTTGCACCCAACATGAGTGTGGGTGTCAACGTGGTCTTGCAGCTCCTCAATCACGCTGCTCGAGCCCTGAGTGAAGGCTATGATATTGAAATCATTGAAGCGCATCACAGGCACAAGGTGGATGCCCCGAGCGGTACGGCCCTTAAAATGGGAGAGGTGGTGGCTCAGGCCCTGGGTCGTGACTTGAAACAGTGTGCCGTTTACGGGCGAGAAGGTGTGACGGGGGAACGCGATCCTTCCACCATCGGCTTTGCTACGATTCGGGGGGGGGATGTGGTCGGCGATCACACGGTCTTGTTTGCTGGAATCGGCGAACGCATTGAAATCACTCACAAAAGCTCCAGCCGTGCAACCTATGCTCAAGGCAGTCTGCGGGCCGCTCGCTTTCTGATGGCTCATGCCTACGGTCACTTCGATATGAACGATGTGCTCGGTCTGTCCTGATGCACCTTGATCCACCAGCAGAGCGCAAGGGGAGTCACTCGATGAATGGGTTTGAGCATTTTTGGCAGCAGGGTGATGCTGTTTCGCATGCCGTGGCTGGGCTTTTGCTCTTGATGTCAATCAGTACGTGGGTCATGATTCTCTGGAGGGCATGGTTTTTGCTGCGTGTTCGCCGTGATTTGGCCCGGACTCTGCCTGCTTTTTGGGCTTCTGAGGGCATCGAAGCAGCCTGTGCCCGGGTTCAATCCCTGGATCGGGAAGGGCAGGTGGGGGTCCTCATTGACGCTGCATTGGCTAAGCCTCCTGGGTCTTCTCTGGAAAGTCAAGGTCATCAAGCGAGCCAATTGACACGTCGCTTGCGTGATGCGCTTCACAGTGTTCTCAGAACTCTGAATTTGGGTCAGGTGCTTTTGGCCTCGGTGGGCAGTACCTCGCCTTTTATCGGTTTGTTCGGAACGGTTTGGGGCATTTACCATGCTTTGGTCGGGATTTCTGCGGCAGGAACCCTCTCCATCGATAAGGTCTCTGGGCCGGTCGGCGAGGCCCTCATCATGACTGCCGCAGGGTTGGCCGTGGCCATTCCGGCTGTTTTAGCGTACAACGTGTTTGGCAAATGGGTGGGGGCCTGTGAAGCTGAGTTAGAGGGCTTTGCCCACGATTTGCGTGAAATGCAACTTGATCGGGCAGAGGCCACCGGTCACCCCATGTGTCGGCCTGCTTTTGAAACAAAGGCTTGACTTCGATGGCATTTGGACGCTTTGAACGCAATCCGGGGCCTGCACCCCTCCATGAAATCAACATGACGCCTCTGATTGACGTCATCCTGGTTCTCCTGGTCATTTTTATGATTTCCGCCCCCCTCATGACCTCCAGTTTAAAATTGGAATTGCCTCAAGTGGATGCGCCTGCGGCTGCTGAGCAGCCTCAGTTCATGTCAGTGGCTCTCGATGCCCAAGGCCGTCTTTTCCTGGATGATGTGCCCGTTGATGATGCGCAATTCCTTGAACAACTCAAGGTGGTCGCAAAAAAGAATCCCCAAATTGAAGTTCAGTTACGCGCTGACAAATCGATCGCTTACGGGCGTGTGGCCGAGCTGATGGCCGCTTTACAAAAAGCAGGCCTGACACGCATTGGTTTTGTGATCGAGCCCATCATGCCCCCTTCTGCAGACGCCTCCACCGCCCCTTGAAAATTGGCCCCAACCAGCCTTCAAATACGGTCAAACTCATTTTCCAGTCTGGTACGCTCATGACCCCTGAATTTAAACCAATAGATATCGAAAAAACGGCTCAAGCTGCTTGGAGCGCCGCCAATGCCTACCGTGTCACTGAGGATGTGACTCGCCCCAAATTTTATGCCTGCTCTATGTTGCCCTACCCGAGTGGCAAGCTGCATATGGGTCATGTACGCAATTACACCATCAATGACATGATGGCTCGTCAGCTTCGCATGAAAGGCTTCAATGTACTCATGCCGATGGGATGGGACGCATTTGGCCTGCCTGCTGAAAATGCAGCGATCAAAAACAAAGTCTCACCTGCCTGCTGGACTTACGACAACATCGCTTACATGAAGTCCCAAATGCAGGCGATGGGCCTGGCCATCGATTGGGATCGTGAAATTACCACCTGTTCACCAGAGTACTACCGATGGAATCAGTGGCTGTTTCTCAAAATGCTTGAGGCGGGCATTGCCGAGCGTCGCACCCAAGTGGTGAATTGGGATCCGGTGGATCAAACCGTCTTGGCCAATGAACAGGTGATTGATGGCAAAGGCTGGCGCAGTGGTGCGCTGGTTGAAAAGCGCGAAATCCCTGGCTACTACCTTGCGATCAGTCGCTATGCCGACGAGCTGCTTGAGCAAGTCCAACAACAGTTGCCTGGTTGGCCCGAGAGAGTGCGCCTGATGCAGGAAAACTGGATCGGCAAAAGCGAGGGGGTTCGTTTTGCCTTTCCCCATGATATTCGACATTCTGAGGGAGCCTTGATTGGCGAGGGGCGCCTGTATGTTTTTACCACCCGGGCAGATACGCTCATGGGGGTGACTTTTTGTGCCGTGGCTCCGGAGCATCCTTTGGCCCTTCATGCCGCAGGCAGCAACTTGTCTGTAGCGGCCTTCCTCGATGAATGCAAGCGTGGAGGCAGTACCGAGGCTGAAATAGCCACCCAGGAAAAAAAGGGGGTGCCTACCGGCCTCATGGTCACCCATCCCCTGACGCAAGCCTTGGTGCCAGTTTGGGTCGGCAACTATGTGCTCATGACCTATGGTGACGGCGCCGTCATGGGTGTGCCTGGCCACGACGAGCGAGATTTTGCTTTTGCCCGCAAGTATGACCTCCCCATCCGGCAGGTGGTGGCTGTGGAGGGCGTAGAGCCCTTCCAAACCGATCTCTGGCAAGACTGGTATGCCGACAAGCAGCGTGGCCATACCGTACACTCGGGGGTCTATGATGGCTTGGTTTATCAAGAGGCGGTGGATGCCATCACGAGGGATTTGCGTGCCAAGGGCCTGGGCGAAAAGAAAACCACTTGGCGCTTGCGTGACTGGGGCATCAGCCGTCAGCGTTACTGGGGCACCCCCATTCCCATTATCCACTGCCCGGAACATGGCCCGGTGCCCGTGCCCGACAAAGACCTGCCGGTGGTTCTTCCTGAAAATGTCGTCCCTGATGGCAGTGGCAACCCCCTGAACAAGCTCGAGTCTTTCTTGAATGTGCCTTGTCCGGTGTGTGGCAGACCGTCTCGCCGTGAAACCGACACCATGGACACCTTTGTGGATTCATCCTGGTATTTCATGCGCTACTGCGACCCTCACAACCCTGATGCCATGGTGGGGAAGGGGGCCGCAGCCTACTGGATGCCGATGGATCAATACATTGGTGGCATTGAGCATGCTATTTTGCATCTTTTGTATGCACGCTTTTGGACCAAGGTCATGCGTGACTTGACGCTGGTCAGCATGGATGAGCCCTTCACCAAACTCCTGACCCAGGGCATGGTGCTCAATGAGGCTTTTGTTCGACAGACGGATATAGCGGGCAAGGAATATTTCTGGGCGAGTGATCTTGATATTGTTCGCGATGAGCACGCAAAAGTTCTTGCCGTCACAGCCAAGCGCGATGGCTTGCCTGTGAGTTACGAAGGCTGGACCACCATGTCCAAGTCCAAGAATAACGGGGTGGACCCACAGACGCTGATTCAGCAGTACGGTGCCGACACTGCACGTCTTTTTGTGATGTTCGCCTCACCCCCTGAGCAAACACTCGAATGGAATGATGCGGGAGTCGAAGGGGCTCATCGCTTTCTTCGCCGGGTATGGTCTTTCGGGGTCAAGCACCTTGATGTTCTTGGCAAGGTCAAGCTCGATGCCACCCATTTGAGTGGCCAGGGCAAAGCTTTGCGGCGTGTCCTTCACCATACCTTACGCCAAATCAGCTTTGATTATGAGCGCATGCAGTACAACACCGTGATTTCCGGGGCCATGAAAATGCTCAATGCGCTTGAATCATTTGTGCCTGAGACCCCTGCCGATGCCTCGGCGCTCAGTGAGGGTTTTGGTCTTTTGCTGCGGGTGTTGTATCCAGCTTGTCCTCATATCACCTGGACACTCTGGAAACAGTTGACTTATGCAGGCACGTTGGGTGATTTGCTTGATGCACCTTGGCCGCAAATTGACAATCATGCCCTGGTGCAAGAGGAAATCGAATTGATGTTGCAAATCAATGGCAAGTTGCGTGGCTCGGTCAATGTGCCTGCGCTGGCTGACCAAGCCACCATTGAGGCAATGGCGCTTGCCAGCCCGGAGTTCCTGAAGTTTGCTCAGGGAGCTTTACCGAAGAAAGTGGTGTTTGTGCCTGGGCGTCTGATCAATGTGGTTCTCTGAGTCTCCACAGGGCAGGGGGCTCGGTGTGCATCGGCGCCATATTCTGAGCATCATCAAGCTGGCGGCCTTGTGGGGACTGACTGGCTGTGGCTTTGCGCCTCGTCAAGCCCCTTCACTCGCCTTCAGGTCGATTGCCTTGAATGGTTTTGCACCTCATTCTGAAATAGCGGCTCAGCTCAGGGTGATGTTCAGTGGCACTCCCGCGACCCGGCTGATCGACGATGTGACAGCGGCTGAAGTGATTCTGGACGCCTTACTGGACTCCCCAGAGCGTGCCCGCGGCACAATCACTCCTGCTGGGCAGGTTCGCTCGATCAATTTGCTCTATCGGTTCAAGTTTCGCTTAAGGAATGCTGCGGGTCGAGAATTGGTGCCAGTGACTGAGCTGGCTTCTACGCGAAGCATGTCCTACAATGAATCGCAGGCGCTCGGGAAAGAAAAGGAAGAGGCCGATATTTTTCGCAGTATGCAGCATGATCTGGCCGATCAAATCATGCGGCGTCTTGCTGCCATTCGGTCGCATTGAGGGCTTGGATGCAGCTAAAAGCCGAGCAACTCCAGGAGCATTTCCGGCGCTGCGGTTCGGCGCTTCAACCTTTTTATACGGTATGGGGTGACGAATTATTGTTGGTGCAAGAGGCTTGCGATGCCATTCGTGCGGCCGCGGCGGCTCTGGGCTGCACACAGCGCCAAGTCCACACGGTGGCGGGGGCTCATTTCAACTGGAGCACTCTCTTAGGGGCCAGTCAATCTTTGGGGCTGTTTGGTGAGCGTCAATTGATTGAGATTCGGATTCCATCCGGGAAGCCCGGCAAAGAGGGCTCTGAGGCTCTGCAAAAATTATGTACACAGTGTGATCCACAAGCTCTCACGCTCTTGATTTTGCCCCGATTAGACCGCACTCAGCAGCAGTCGGCTTGGTTTTTAGCTCTGGATCGCGTAGGGGCCACCGTGCGGGTGGATCGCATTGATCGCAAAGCATTGCCGTCATGGTTGGCACAACGCCTTGCGGCCCAGGGGCAAAGTGTTGAGCCAGGAGCATTGGGCCAACAAAGTTTGAATTTCTTTGCTGACCAGGTTGAGGGGCATCTTGTGGCGGCCCATCAAGAAATCCAAAAAATGGCACTGCTTTACCCTGCTGGCACACTGACCCTGGATCAAATTCGCAGGGCTGTTTTGAATGTGGCCCGATACGATGTTTTCAGCCTGGGTGAGGCGATATGGTCAGGCCAAGTGGCTCGTGCCCTGAAAATACTGCCAAGGCTAGAAGCCGAGGGTGAAGCGGCTGTATTTGTGCACTGGACCTTGAGTGATGATATTCGTACTTTGCATCGGCTGCATCAAGCCCTCAAGGCCCGTCAACCCATGGCCATGGCTTTACGCGAGGCAAGAATATGGGGTATGAAGGAGAAATTATTTGGACAGATCGTGCCCCAAATACCTTTCACGACATTGAGCCACTGGTTGCAGCAGGCCCATGAGTGCGATGGCGTGATCAAAGGCCTGACGCATTCTGCCTGGCCCCACTCACCCTGGCTTGCTTTGCGGCATTTGACCCTCATACTATTAAAAGACTTGGCCAATCACCCTGTGGCTC
>JBEIRS010000072.1:0-6552 GCA_040375795.1 Methylibium sp. | reverse complement strand
TGCAGGCGTCGCGCCACATTTTTCAGCATGCCATGAAATATTTTTTCAGCCACCTCAGGTGTAATAAAATCAAAAACAACAATATTGTCGCCAATTCGGTTGAGTAGTTCTGGGCGTGCAAGTTTGAATTTAAAATAATTCTCGATGGCCTCACGTACCTGTGCTTCCACATTGTCATAGGCATCCCCCGGGCGAACATTTTGCCGGCGCTGGCCACTGGCATCTTCGACATAAATGCCAAGGTTGGACGTAAATATAAGAATGGTTTCTGAAAAATAGGCGGTTTCGCCGCGCCCATCGGTCAATCGTCCATCTTCAAGAATTTGCAAGAATTTATCAAGAATACGCGGGTGAGCTTTTTCTATTTCATCAAATAAAACCACTGAAAAGGGTTTTTCGCGTACTGCATTCGTCAACTCACCTCCAGCATCAAAACCAATATATCCAGGGGGTGCCCCCAGCAGGCGGGCACTGGTATGTTCCTCTGCGAATTCACTCATATCAAAACGCAAATAGGCGCGTTCATCGCCAAAAATCAATTGCGTCAAGGTTTTGGCCAATTCAGTTTTACCAACCCCCGTTGGGCCCGCAAAAAATAAAACCCCACGTGGCCGGCCGCTGCCACTGCGGGCCTGGGCACCGGTTAAACCCATCACTGAGCGTTTCAAAATATCCAGGGTTTTGACGACTGCAGAATACTGACCTTTCACCCGGTCTTCGATAAGGGTTTGGGCATGGCGAATTTTGCTGCGCAAATAATCTTTGCGCCAAGGGTTGTCATGTGCACCCACCTTATAACAGCGCACGGCATCATCAATGTCATGTATTCCGAGTTTTCTCAGGTCTGCCAATTCAGTAATATCTGACAAGGCAGTCAGGGACATTCCTTCAGTTCCCTCGGTAAAATTTTTCAAAAATTGTGCTCGCTCAGTCATGCTGGCTTGGTCATACCCTATAAATAATGGGGCAAGCTGAGCCGCTGCTGTTTGGCGTGTTTCATAATCCGGCTTGCCAATCACCAGGGTGGCAATTCTTTCATTATCCAGGGCAAACCAAGAAGGTAAATCTTGGGGCCGATTCACCAACCACAGCACCGGATTAAATCGCGGGCGTTGTGCCATGGTTGGCGTGGCCGTTGGTTTGGACCGGGTGGCAACCACAGGGGCGGCATGAACGGCCAATTTTTCGGCTGCCACAAAAAAACGGTGTTCAGCCTCACTCAAATGGTTGGGCTGACGAGTCAGGCGCGAGGCAAAATCCAGCAACAAAGCGCCATGGGCCGTGCGCTGTGAGACCAGATTTCTCAGCAGTTTGCTCAAACTTTCAAGGCTGATGGGCTGGCCCGTATCGATGGACTCAGCGTTGGGTAATTTCAGGTCAAATAAACGCTCAGCCCATTCGCGCTGAAGGGGTTCATCGGGATACACGCGCAAACCATCGGCAGGGTCATAGAGCAGCAAAAATTGATAATCGTGCACCCGAAGGGTTTCCCAGACAGTGCGCACCAAAGGGCTAAGCGCCGGGCCGCTGGGGAGGGACGTCAAAAAAGTATCACGAATATGGCCCGAGACGATAAATTGTGAACGAATGGTCAACAAGCGCTGCAAATCAGCCAACCAGCGTGGTGCGTTGAAGGTCATGGCAATTGACGGCTCATGAGTGGAGAGGTTGATGAATACACTTCTTCATCAGGAAAGGAGGGCAAAATCTCAGCATTGACTTGCTGCACAGGCAATTCTCCGGCTTCAAGCCGGCGTGTCACATTCAAATGCACCCCCTGCGCTGCAAGAGCATTCAATAAAGCCGGAAATTCTGCGCACCAGCGGTCTTCGGCCAAGTGATCTAACACGCTGCGCTCGTTTTGCCCATCTTTGACGGCACGGATCACGTTAAAATTGACCGTTTGCGCTTTGGCATCAACACGCATGCGCAGCATGTAATCGCCCCAGCCCGCCCGACGAAAATGCACCATCCCCCCCTCGACAAACAAGGTCTGGCTTATCGGTTCGACCTGGTAGCCCAGATCTTTGAGTGACTGCTCCATCACGGTGGCCGTGGCCTTTTGGACTTGTTGTTGTTGCAAGGCAGCGCTATGTGCTTGAATTTGGGAGCGTAGCTCCATCGCCAGCAAACGGGCCCGCTCAGGTGAGTTCGTTGCGTCAAGCTCACGCGCCAGGCTTTGTGTTGTTTGTGGAATAGCTTCCCCGGCTGGCCATCGGGCCAACAAGCGTTGGCTGGGTGTTTGGGGGGCTGCGCTGGCTTGATCCGGCAGGCTGATTTCAGCCACTTGCTCGCCCGCCTGCTCAGGCAGGCTGGCCAGCGCGGTTTGCAAAATGCTTTTTAGTTCGGTCAGTAAACCTTGCAAAGCCTGAATATAGGCCGCCCACTCGGCAAAGTTTGAACCGCTTGGTGTCGCAGGGCGGGTGGCCGCACATTGCTTGGCATAGCCTAAGCGTTCAGCAATTTGCACCCATTGGGCAAAATCAGCCTCAATGCGTGCCGCTTGCTCACGGATATCAGCGTCGCCTTTGGCTTGTGCTGCCCTTTGTTCTTGTTCAGAAAAATGTCGCTTTTCCTGCTGAATGGCTTGCAGTTCAGCCGCATGAGCATACCCTTGGCGCACGGCCTGGGCGGCATGAATGGCGCTGGCCGCCAGCAATGCGCTCAAGGGTTCTATGGTCAAAACAACGGTCGTCGGGCCGCTCATGATTTTCCCACATCCATCCTGCGTTGCCAGTGTGTCAATGAATCGATAAATTACCGCGAGACCAGCAAACCCGATTGCAAAATTTCAGCAATAAAGTACCCTCTTTTTGACGCTCAATGGGTTTTTGTGGCTCCTGAAAAAATCAGAGCCCCTAACAGGCCGCTGAAATACCCCCCACGTGGTCGATCAGTGAGCGCGCAGGCGTTATAAACTCAACGATCTTGCCAACCGGTGGAGCCACAAACGATGCGCGGAGCCGATACCTTCACCGAGAGCTTGTTCACGATGCGCAGGTTGGACGATTTTGTGCCGACAGACCACCCACTGCGCCCGGTGCGCACCATGGTCAACGCTGCGTTGAAGAAACTGGAGCCTTTGTTCTGGCCCGGGCACAAGAGTTTCAAAGCCCGAGATGGTCGCGACGATGGCAGGGGCGACTTTAAAGGCAAGCGTCGCAGCCAGTGAGTTGCGTTTCATGGGCCACACGCTGAGCGACAACCGCCACGGGCTGATTGCCAGCGCTGTGGTGACCACGGCAGATGGCCATGCCGAACGCGAGGCGGCCAAGGTGATGGTGCTGGATGCCAAGCAGGCGGCCCCCGAGAAGGCACAAATCACGTGGGGTGGCCAAGTAGCTCTGCTGCCATGTCACGGTGGTCTCTTATCCTCATCAGCTTGCTTCTACTGTCAATGCAGTCTGCGGAAGGTCTGGCAATCGTCGCGCGCCAGCAATGGGTCTGGTTGAGCGAATAGTGAGGCGTCGCTATTCGTAGTGCGTCCACATGCGCAGCACGCGAACAGCTCTTTCTTCGACAAAGATCTCATAAACCAATCGATGCTGGATGTTTATCCGACGTGAATAGGCACCATCTAAGTCACCAACTAGCTTTTCGAACGAGGGTGGATTTTGCAAAGGATTGACTCTCAGGATACTCATCAGTTCTTCAGCTTTTGCCTTCAAACCGCTCGCTGAAAGTTTCTTCGCGTCCTTGAGCGCCTGTTTGGCATATACGATCTGCCAAGTCACCAGTCAAGTTCCTTGGCGCTATTGCCTAGCGGTTCAGCCATTCCTTCCTTGATCGATTCACGCATTCCAGGAATCGAAAGTAGGAATAGAGTTTCTTGAATTGCTTTCCAATCCTCTGCCGAAATGAGGACTGCACTGGCTCTTTTTCCGGATATGAAGATCGGCTCGTGTGACTCGGCCGTTTGGTCAATTAGCCGATACAAATTTGCTCTTGCTTCGCTGGCCGAAAGAATGGTCATTGAGAACTCCTTTTGCTTAGCGTACGTGAAGCGGTACGTTTTGTCAAGCGCTGGAGTGGCGGACTTGCCTGCATTTGCGACGCCTGCCGTTGGCGCTCCGCTTGAGCGCAAAGTTAGACAACACTGTCAGTCAACGATGAAGAGCTTTGCACCGGTCTTTGTTCTGGATCGATGCGGTTCTGCGTTGTCAGCGACCCAGTAGCTCATTCCAGGTTTGAGAGTGAAGGTTCTTCCATCTGCAAGTTCGGTGTCGAGTTCTCCCTTTGTGCACAGGAGGATATGGCCCTTGACGCACCCATGATCCGCCAGGTAGCCAGGTGTGTACTCGAGCATTCGGACACGGATTGATCCGAAGTTGTAGGTCTTCCAGAAGGCCTTGCCTGTTTCTTCCGGACGTTCGGTTCGCGGGATCGATGCCCAGCCTGTGGCTCCGAACGGTATGCCGTGCATCTCCATCGTATTCTTCCTTTGGTGCTGTTGTGCGGTGATGCGTGGTTTTGTCTTTGTCGACTGATGGCTGCAAGCCTCGGAAGAGCGCGGATGTGTTATCCAAGCAACCACTGAACAATTCCCTAAAACTGGCATACTCAAAGATGGCCTGAACGTCGCACGACACTCTCCGAAAGATCATGAGTCAACGCCGCTTTGCCCGCGCGCAGTTTGCTTTCAAGAAAAAGTGAACCCGGCGCGAGAAATTTCTTGCCGACATGGAGCGGGTGGTGCCATGGTCGAGATTGATTGCGGTGATCGAGCCGCTGTACCCAACCAGCGGTCGCGTGGACCGTGAGCCGATGGGTGTTTTGATGATGCTCAGGATGTACCTGATGCAGCAGTGGTATGGGCTGGCAGATGAAGCGATTGAAGATGCGATCTGTCTTGCGAGTCGGTGCCTGGTGCCACCAGGGCCACCAGTGGTACGACGGCATGAGGCCTATTTTTGATTTTGAATTGTTCAGTGGTTCCCTAATTCTCAGGGATTCCAGGCATTGCACGAATAAGCACATAATGCGGGAACCTTGCAACAACCCTTTCCCAGGTGAGGGCTGCGGTGGAGGGCTTCTTTCAATTGTGCAAAACGAATGACTTGTGTCTCATCGAATGGTCTACTTGAATATGTTTAAATTGTCCCCAACTAAGTAAGTTATGGAAAATTATCACGGCACTACCATTCTCAGCGTCCGACGAGGCCAGCAAGTGGCTCTTGGTGGCGACGGCCAGGTGACTCTTGGGCACATTGTTGTCAAATCAAGCGCCCGCAAGGTGCGTAAACTGCACCGGGATCAAGTTCTTGCGGGTTTCGCCGGCGCCACCGCTGACGCTTTCACCCTTTTTGAGCGTTTTGAGGCCAAGCTTGAAAAACATCAAGGCCATTTGGTTCGTGCAGCCATTGAGCTCACCAAAGACTGGCGCACTGATCGCGTACTCAGGCGCCTCGAAGCCATGCTGGCTGTCGCGGATCGAAGCAGCTCTTTGATTATTACCGGCAATGGTGACGTCCTTGAGCCCGAATATGGCATTGTGGCGATTGGCTCAGGGGGGTCTTATGCACAGGCTGCTGCCCGGGCCCTGCTGGACCACACACCCATGACCCCCTTTGAGATCGTGAAACGGTCCCTTGAGATCGCTGGTGACTTGTGCATCTATACCAATCAGAGCCACACCATCGAAACCCTCGAATCATCTTCAGCCACTCAGCCCTGATTCTCTCGCAGTGGCTTATTTTCGAAAGTGTCCTCCATGAGTGCCATGACTCCCCAAGAAATTGTCTCTGAACTGGACCGCTACATTGTGGGCCAAAAAGCGGCCAAGCGCGCAGTGGCCATTGCCCTGCGCAACCGTTGGCGGCGTCAGCAGGTCGATGAAAAACTGCGCGGCGAAATCACACCGAAAAACATCCTAATGATTGGCCCGACAGGGGTTGGAAAAACTGAAATTGCCCGGCGCTTGGCCAAACTGGCTGATGCTCCCTTTATCAAAGTCGAAGCCACCAAATTTACCGAGGTGGGTTATGTGGGCAAAGACGTCGATACAATCGTGCGTGATTTGATTGATGTCGCGATCAAACAAGAACGAAGCGCCGCCATCCGTCGACAACGGGCCAAAGCCGAAGACGCTGCGGAAGACCGTATCTTGGATATTCTTGTTCCCATGCCCCGAGAGGATCTCTCTGCGGCCTCAGCGTCAGCGACTCCTGAACGTGCCGCCCGGCAAGTCATGCGCAAGCGCCTGAGAGAAGGCTCTTTGGACGACAAAGAGATTGACATTGAAATCACGGAAGCGCGTCCGACACTTGAAATCATGGGCCCGGCAGGCATGGAAGAGATGGCCGAGCAGATCAAAAGCATGTTTGCCCATGCCGGCGGTTCTGGCAAACGAAAAAGCCGAAAACTCAAAATTGCTGAGGCCTTCAAGCTCTTGATCGACGAAGAGGGTGCCAAACTCGTCAATGAAGATGAAATTAAGCAAGCAGCGCTCATGCATGCAGAGCAAAATGGCATTGTATTTATTGATGAAATCGACAAAGTTGCTTCGCGCAGCGAGGGCGGAGGTGCTGAAGTTTCTCGTCAGGGGGTGCAACG
>JBEIRS010000289.1:0-2037 GCA_040375795.1 Methylibium sp. | reverse complement strand
GTTGAGGGCAACGATAAAATGAGGATCATCTGGGCTGGGGTTAAACTCTCGCTGCAAGATATCTTTGGCCTTTAATTGGGCGTCGGTGTCGATCAACCGAACCTTCACGGAATTCCCATCAGATTGAATTAAATCAGGCTGGATACCGCCCACATCAAGTGCCTGTCGGACTCGAAACTCCCAATCTGGGCTGAACTTTGTGGTGACCTTACCACTACTGATTTGTACTGCCGGGGCCTCGCCGTAAAAATTGGGCAAGGCATAAAACAAGCCGAGGATCAAGGCCACAAGAAGTGTGAGGTATTTCCAGAGAGGGTAGCGGTTCATGGGATCGGGCGGGTTGCAATGGGGGAGACACAAGACGCCCCTGAATGAAAATGGGCCAATCAGGCTGGTTTAAAAGTCCCCTTGGGCAAAACCTGAACCACCGCCTGACGCTGTACTTGAATTTCGATATTTTGAGCGATTTCAACGCTCAAATAGGTTTCACCCAACTTTGAAACCCGACCAAGCACCCCGCCTGCCAAGACGATTTCATCGCCCTTGACCAAGCCTTCAAGAAGGGCCTTGAGCTCTTTTTGGCGTTTCATTTGGGGGCGCAGGATAATAAAGTACATCACAGCCACCATGACACCAATCAAAATCAAGTTTTGCATGCCAAAGGTTTCTGCCCCTGCTGGGGCCGGGCCCGTGGCGGCTGTTTGAGCCATCGCTTCAGAAATCAACACGTCAATTTTCCTTACAGAAAGGGCCCACAGGCCCAAGACATTCAAGCCGCAGAACCATGCGCCTTGAAACCAAAAAAGCAATACCGCACAAATGCTGAATTTGAATTGTAGAGGTACCAAGCCTTGAGGGCTTGGCCACAACGCAACTCAAGGCAAATTCAAGGGACAAAAATCAAAAACCTGCATCAACCAATTCAGCAGCTTGTAATAGAGCGCGGGCTTTGGCTTCGGTTTCCTGCCACTCAAATTCAGGAATTGAATCTGCGACGATGCCCGCAGAGGCTTGAACATACAAGGTTTGGTCACAAACAATGCCAGTACGAATCGAGATAGCCAAATCCATATCGCCGGCATAACTCAAGTAACCACAAGCCCCACCATAAACACCGCGCCTCACTGGCTCAAGTTCGTCAATGATTTCCATGGCTCGCAGCTTTGGTGCTCCGGTCAAGGTGCCCGCAGGGAATGTGGCCTTCAAAACGTCCAGATTGCTTATTCCATTTTGCAGCAAGCCTTCTACATTGCTGACAATGTGCATCACATGAGAATAGCGCTCGACGACAAAGGCTTCGGTCACCTTGACACTTCCAGTTTGAGCAATTCGACCAATGTCATTGCGAGCCAAATCAATCAGCATCAAATGCTCTGCACGCTCTTTGGGGTCCGCTTCCAATTCGACCTGAAGGGCTTGATCTTGGTCAGCAGATGCCCCACGGGGCCGTGTACCAGCCAAGGGCCGAATGGTCACCTTTTGCCCTTCAGCGCAGCGCTCCTGACGCACCAAAATTTCAGGCGAAGCCCCTACAATGTGATAGCTGCCGAGATCATAATAGTACATATACGGAGAAGGGTTCAGTGAGCGCAGTGCACGGTAAAGGCTGAGGGGGCTGGCAAAAAAAGGCCGACACAGACGCTGCCCAATTTGCACCTGCATCATGTCGCCTGCGGCAATGTACTCTTTGGCACGATTAACAGCAGCAAGGTAGTCAGGCTTGTCAAATTCACGTTCCACTGAAGGGGAAGCCTGTGGTGATACCCTCGGGGCATCGATGCCTTGCTGCAATCGACGCACCAAGCTTGTCAACCGGGCCTGTACCTGGGCATAAGCGCCCGGATGTGAGGGATCTGCGTAAACGATCAGTTGTAAAGTGCCGCTCAGATTATCAATCACGGCCAGCTCTTCACATTGAAGAAGCAAAATATCAGGGGTAGGCAGGCCACCTTGCAAATGGGTACTGGCCAACTTGGGTTCGATGTATCGAACGGTATCATAGCCAAAGTAACCAGCCAATCCGCCACAAAATCGGGG
>JBEIRS010000066.1:0-6706 GCA_040375795.1 Methylibium sp. | reverse complement strand
GGAGCGGTGACCGGCGGCACAGGAGCGGTGACCGGCGGAACGGGAGCGGTGACCGGCGGTACGGTAACGATGGTTGCGTTGCAGGCTACCTCCGTGGGGGATTCGGGTGGCGGGGCGGGAAAAGCCATCCCTTGACCATTTTCACGCGCATAAACCGCGATCACATTGTCAATGGGAACGTAAATATCACAAGGCACCCCCGCAAAACGTGCCTTGAATTCAATGGCATCATTTCCGAGCCGCATTGAGGAGGTTGCTTCAAAGCTGACATTGAGAACAATTTCATTGTTCTTGACGTACTCGACAGGCACTTTCACCCCAGGACTGACAAAGACCGCCATATAGGGAGTAAAACCATTGTCTGTGCACCACTCGTGAAGAGCCCTGACCAAATAAGGCCGGGTTGAAGTGCCAGCAGGTACGGAAGGCGGAAGACTGGTGCTCATGGGGAGTAAAAAGAAGGCCGAATTACTTGCGCATGACCTTTTCTGAAGGGGTTAAGGCCTCAATATAGGCTGGGCGCGAGAAGATACGCTCAGCATACTTCAATAAGGGTACTGCATTTTTGGACATTTCGATGCCATAGTAATCTAAGCGCCACAACAAAGGCGCAATGGCTACGTCAAGCATCGAAAAATCATCACCAAGCATGTACTTATTTTTCAGAAAAATAGGGGCGAGTTGAGTCAAACGGTCACGGATTTGAGCCCGGGCACGATCAAGCTGCTTCTCATTGCCCTTAGGGCCTCCACGCCCCTCAAGAAGGTTCACATGAGCAAACAATTCTTTCTCGAAATTAAACAAAAATAATCGAACACGCGCACGAGCTACGGGGTCTCCGGGCATCAATTGGGGGTGAGGAAAGCGCTCATCAATGTACTCGTTAATGATGTGTGATTCATAAAGAATGAGGTCGCGCTCAACGAGAATAGGCACCTCGTTGTAGGGATTCATCAAAACAATGTCTTCAGGCTTGGCAAAAAGATCGACATCGCGAATTTCGAAATCCATGCCCTTTTCAAACAAAACGAAACGGCAACGGTGCGAATAAGGGCAGGTGGTTCCAGAATAAAGCACCATCATGACGATAAGCTCCCAATACGGGTCAAGGAGAAGAACAAAACCAAAAGTGAGGCTGAAGGGTTGAAAGCATAAGACACGGCAGCTCTCTGTTCCCCAGATTAACTCAGCGGCCAGAAGACAACCCAGCCACTACTTGATATCTTTCCAAAAACTGGCATTCAAACGCCAAGCAATCACCGTGAAGACACCCAGGAAAAGCAAGACCCAGACCCCTACTCGAACCCGCTTGGCCGCGCCAGGTTCCGCCATCCACTGTAAGTAAGCGACCAAATCTCCGACGGTTTCATCGTATTCGCGGGGGGACATTTTTCCTGGGGTTAACTGCTCAAAACCCACAAATTGATGAATTTTTTTGGTGTGATCATGTGGGTCAGTCAATTCTTGAAATTTGGCTGCACGCTGACCTTGTAGCTCCCAAAGGACATGAGGCATTCCGATATTGGGTTTGGCCAAATTGTTCCAGCCCGTGGAGCGGGTATCATCACGATAATAAGTACGAAGATAAGTGTAGAGATAATCAGCCCCGGAACCCTTAGTATTGTTGGCAGAGGATCTTGCAATCAAGGTCAGGTCAGGAGGGTTGCCCCCGAACCATTCTTTGCCCTGCGCTGGTGTTTGGGCTATTTTCATGGTTTCGCCTACTTTGTCAGTGGCAAACATGAGATTTTTTTTGATTTGATCTTCAGAAATTCCGAGATCACGCAAACGGTTATAGCGCATGAACGAAGCGCTGTGACAGTTCAGGCAGTAGTTGACAAAGGTTTTGGCGCCATTTTGCAAAGCAGCCAAATCAGTGACCTTGTGAGTCGGAAAGGGATCCCAGGGGACCCCGTCACTGGCTGCAAACACAAAACCCGTCAAACCGAAAGTAAGGGCAAGGGAAAGGATATGCTTTTTCATGGGTGGAATGCTTCTGATTTTTCAGTGGGCCACGAACACCAGGCGATCGGGAATTTTTTTGAACGAGCCCAAACTGCTCCACCAAGGCATCAAAAAGAAAAAACCAAAGTAAAACAACGTGCCCACTTGAGAAATACGTTCAAAAGTTGGCGAAGGAGGCAGAACACCCAAAATACCCAGAATGATAAAAACAAGCACAAAAATACCGTACAGAACTTTATGCCAAGTTGGACGATAACGAATCGATCTGACAGGGCTGTTGTCGAGCCATGGAAGGAAAAATAAAATCATCACAGCCAGACCCATCACAACCACACCCCAAAACTTGGCATCAATCTGGAGCATGGAGACAGCGACCAAAATAGAAAAACCAAGCACTCCAAGCTTCAATACCATGGGCAGGCGGGTTTTGATGACAGCCAAAAATGCCCCCACACCCACACAGGCCACCAACACGTACATCATTTCACTGGTGATGGCGCGCAACATGGAGTAAAAAGGAGTGAAATACCAAACTGGCGCAATGTGTGGAGGTGTTTTGAGAGGATCAGCGGGGATAAAGTTATTGAACTCAAGAAAGTAGCCTCCGAATTCAGGGGCGAAAAACACAATGGCACTGAATGCCATCAAGAAGACGCTCACCCCGAAAATATCGTGCACGGTGTAATAGGGGTGAAATGGAATGCCATCCAAGGGTCGACCTTGAGAATCTTTTTTGTCTTTGATTTCAATGCCATCAGGGTTGTTTGAGCCCACTTCATGGAGGGCAATGATGTGCGCCGCCACCAAGCCAAGTAGCACCAGAGGCACGGCAATGACATGAAAGGAAAAAAAACGGTTGAGTGTGGCATCACCGACAACATAGTCACCCCGGATCAAAATGGCCAAATCAGGCCCAATCAAGGGAATGGCTGAAAAAAGGTTGACAATCACTTGTGCACCCCAGTAACTCATTTGCCCCCAGGGTAAGAGATACCCCATGAAGGCCTCAGCCATCAGGCACAAGAAAATAGCGCAACCGAAGATCCAGACCAATTCGCGGGGCTTACGGTAGCTGCCATAAAGCAGCCCTCGGAACATATGAAGGTACACGACGACAAAAAAGGCCGATGCACCGGTGGAGTGCATGTAACGAATGGTGCTGCCCCAGGGTACATCACGCATGATGTACTCGACAGAAGCAAACGCCTGAGCTGCATCAGGTTTATAGTGCATCACCAGAAAAATCCCAGTCACAATTTGGATGACGAGAACAAGCAGCGCCAGTGAGCCAAAAAAATACCAAAAATTAAGGTTCTTGGGTGCATAGTACTGAGCCAGATGCTCGTTGTACATTTTTGACAAGGGGAACCGGTTGTCGACCCAGGTCAGCAGTTTTTGCGCCGCATTGGCATTGGCGGGGGCTTCCTTGAATGTGGCCATGTGTTTCTTTCTGCGGAAATTGCCGTTTCGAGATATTCAAACGAACCGGGTTCAAGCTTTCTTGTCTTCACCGATCAGCAAGGTGGTGTCTGAAAGGTAGGTGTGAGGAGGAACCTCGAGGTTGTCTGGGGCAGGTTTGTTTTTAAACACACGACCTGCCATATCAAAGGTGGAGCCATGACAAGCACAAAGAAATCCACCTGCCCAGGAATCAGGTAACGAGGGCTGAGGCCCTGGGGTGAATTTTTCAGTTGGAGAACATCCCAAGTGAGAACATATACCCACAGCGACCATGATTTCAGGCTTGATTGAACGATGCTCATTGCGAGCGTATGAAGGTGTGATTTCGTTGGGCTTTCGGTCAGAACGGGGGTCGGCGAGTAAATCAGTATTTTTTGCAAGGGCGGCCAGTTGTTCTGGGGTGCGACGAATGATCCAGACAGGTTTGCCTCGCCACTCAACCGTCATTTTCTCACCAGGTTTGAGGGTGCTGATATCGACCTCGACCGCAGCTCCGGCGGCGCGGGCACGCTCTGACGGTTGAAAGCTGCTCACAAAGGGAACAGCCACGCCCACGCCCCCGACAACCCCTGCGCAGCTTGATGCAATAAGCCAAGTCCGTTTGCTGCTATCTACTTGCTGATCACTCATGGATTTCCTCGGTCACCTTCAAATCACATAAAGCTTCTGATTGTAATCGAGAGGCCACATGGACACACACGACTTATACAGCCTGAACGATAAAATCAGGGCTCCAAGACTTTGATAGAAGCTTTGAATCGTTTTTTGAGGGCTTCATCATAGGCACGCTTTTCAGCCTCTTGAATCACCTGAGCAACGCCCATGCGAAGCGCCTGGGGGTCTGACTGGACGATAGGATCAAGCCCAATCACACGAGTGATCAATACGAGTGCGTAGCCTTTATCGCCCATATCGATACCCACCGTGGTGGGCAAAATATTGACAGGAGCCCTCATGACTTTTTCCAGATATGCCACAGGAAAATTGCCACCCTGCGCACGGGAGACCAACTCAAGGGGCTGAGACAGTGTGGCGGGAGGATTTTCCTTGGCGAGTGCGGCTTGCTTTTCACCTTCTTGACGCGCCAAAGCGGCCGCCTCTCGATCCACGTAAGCCTGACGAACTTGAGCCTGAACTTCACTCAAAGGGGGCTGACGAGGGCCAGTATGATTGAGAACCCGAAAAGATACCCATTGTTCAGGTGAAATTTCAATGGCTGGGGTGTTGCGCTTATCACGTATGGTTTCAGGGGAGAACACGGCCTGAAGTACTTTGGGATGAGCAAGTATGGGATCTTGGCTGGCACCACCAGCGGACTTGAGATGTTTGGCCGTGCGGATTTCAAGGTTCCATTTTTCGGCAACATCTTTGAAGGTGTCAGGCTGTTCAAAAACCATGTGGCCAAAATCAATGACAGCGTCAGCAAATTTTTTCTGTGCTTGAGATTTTCGGAGTTCAGCCATCAATTCGGATTTAACCGCTTCGAGCGACTGAATTTCGCCAGATCGTCGATCGGTCATGAGAATGATATGAAAGCCTTGTTCGGATTCAACAACCTCACTGATTTCACCTAATTTGAGGGCAAAAAGTGCATCGGCAAAGGGTTTGACGATGTCTTCGCGGGTTAAAAAATCAAGGTCACCGCCGGAGGCTGATGAACCGGCGTCTTCGGAGTTTTTCTTGGCCAATTCAGAAAAACCAGCAGGATTTTTTCGAAGCATTTCGAGCAGTGCATCAGCCTTGGCTTTGGCCTTGACACGGTCTTCTTCTTTGGTGCCTGGCTTGATCAAAATATGACTGGCGCGCCGCGCTTCAAGCTTGGTAAAACGTGGCGGAGTGCTTTGCAGCCCCTGCTCGTAAGCAGCCTTGATTTCATCATCAGAAATATGAACTTGGCGGGACAACCCTTGTAAAGAAAGAGCCACATACTCTACATCGGCATGTTCAGCTTGCAAAAACTGGGCAGCCGTTGCAGGCTGCTGATAAAAAGCCTCCAGCTGTGCCTCGCTTGGGGAGATTGTTGAGGCATAAAAAGTAGGGTTAAAAAATTGAACTTGTATTTCGCGTTGCTGAAAGAAAGCATCGACAGCCTTTTGAGCCAATGCCGAAGGCACGAAAGCCCCCGAATCAAGCCCGGTATGCAAGCGCCGAACAGCCATGCCGGCACGAAGCATTTCAGTGAAAGCCTCAGAATTGAGGCCCTGCAATTCCAAAATAGGCCGATTGACGGTCCCATTCGGGTGACGCAAAGAGGCAAACTGAGGGTCTGTGGAAAAAAACCGCTGAACTTGATCATCGGTGATTTGAACGTGAAATTCACGCACTGCAGACTGCATGACCCCCCGATACACCAGGTGATTGAGAACTTCACGACGAAGCTGGGGCGTGTCAAGTGCTTTGATGTCTTGATCAGGATTTTGGCGACGCTGACGATCAAGGACTTGTCGCACTGCGTCATCCAATTCAGCCTGGATGATTTTTTGGCTCCCAATTTGGGCAACTTCTTGAAGGGCAGGGTCACGACCGGTCAGGCGATCCAGGTGGCCCACCAGAAGAAATGAAGGGAGAACGATCAATAAAAGACCGAAGAGGAAAATGCGAGTGTGCTTCCGAACGAAATCAAACATGGATCGTGCCGGGAAAATGGAGGCTCAAAAACAACAAAGGCGGACCGAGGTTCGCCTTTGGGTAGGTTGATGCCGGTGGTGGGTGCTGAGGGGTTCGAACCCCCGACCTACGCCTTGTAAGGGCGCCGCTCTACCAGCTGAGCTAAGCACCCGGAATCAGAATCAGAAAGGCATGGACTTTATCAGTTGACTGCGTCTTTCAGAGCCTTTCCTGGACGAAACTTGGGGACGGTGGATGCTTTGATTTTGATCGGTGTATTGGTGCGGGGGTTACGACCCGTGCGACCGGCACGCTTGGTGACGGCGAAAGTTCCGAACCCGACCAAAGCAACTGAATCGTTTTTTTTGAGTGTTGATGTGACACCATCAATAAAGGCCTCTAGGGCACGCTGAGCGACTGCCTTGGAGATCTCGGCATGCTTGGCGATGTGGTCGATCAATTCGGATTTGTTCACGAAGATACCCTTCACAAAAAATGACTTGCGATGACAAAAAAATAGCGGGTGCCCAACACCTTGACCTCAAACGAGCCTTCTTTGCCTCGGTAGTACCTGCTGCATAAAATAAAAATTGAAGGTGCTATTGTACGCAGATTTAGGCTGAGAATTAAAGCCGCACCGAGGAAATACCGTGATCAGCAACAAGGTCTTGAT
>JBEIRS010000153.1:0-4147 GCA_040375795.1 Methylibium sp. | reverse complement strand
GATGTTTTTTTGACATCGCCACAAGCCACTCGATTCAATCGAATATCAGAGGCATCACGCCATAATGAAGCATTATCTTCAAGCAAAGCAAAATTTATCGGATCGGGCTCAAAGGCATAAATACGGCCACCGACACCGGCGCAACGCGCCATTGTCACCGTGAACAGCCCAATGTTGGCCCCCACGTCAACGCACACATCACCGGGCTTGACCCAACCTTCGACAAAATCGATTTCAGTACGCTCAAAATCCACTCCAGAAGCCAATCCTAAGCTATCCAGATCATCGACACGAAATAGTCTTCCGCCAATTGAAATCTCTTTTAAAGATGTATTCATAAAATATTTTTAAAATCTCAGTAAACACTTTCTTGAATGGCTCGGGCCAGGGTCAACACCTCGGAGCCCGTGGCTCCGCCCCAGTTCAGCAGCACCAGGGCCTGCTTTTCGTACACGCCTGCTCGGCCAATACTCTTGCCCTTCCAACCGCAGGCATCGATCAGCCATCCTGCCGCCAATTTTACGGTGCCGTCAGGCATGGGGTAGTGCACGATGGCTGGGTCACGACCGATGATGTCTCGACACTGCTTCGGGGTGACCACCGGGTTTTTAAAGAAGCTGCCCGCATTCCCGATGACCTGCGGACCAGGCAACATGACGAATTCGTGCCATTTTTCGCCCGCACCCGCTTCGATGATCCAGGCATCCGGCTCATCACGGACGAGCCGCCTGCCAAAATTTCCACCTTCAAGACGGTGGCGGGGACATCCCGGGTGAGCACTATGTTGCTGCCGCCACCTAAAATGACGTGGGGCCCGAGCCCCAGCTCGGGGTGATTCACCACCTGCCGCACATCCGCCTCGGAGGTCACCCTCACGAGACCCTGCGCAACGCCTGGTAAGCCAAAGGTGTTGTAAGGTTTGAGGCTGGTGCCCGTGTCGATTTGCATGGCAGAATTTTTACCGATCAGCAGCCGTCGTCCTCCCCGGACGATCGGCCCCTCTCATTTTTCAGATGTTGGATTGGAAACCATCATGCCCAGTTTTGACACGGTTCTTGAACCGAACCTGGTAGAAGTTCGCAATGCGATTGACCAAACCGCCAAAGAAATTGGCACCCGCTTCGACTTCAAAGGCTCCTCGGCCCGGGTCGATCTGAAGGAAAAGGAAATCACACTGTTCGCTGACAGCGATTTTCAAATCAGCCAGGTCACCGAAATCCTGCTGGCCAAGCTGACCAAGCGTGGCGTCGACATTCGATTTCTGGATCGCAGCGCGAAGATCGAAAAAATCGGGGGCGATAAAGTCAAGCAACTCGTGACCGTCAAAAACGGGGTCGATTCCGAAACGGGCAAAAAAATCCAGTCGCTCCTCAAGCAAAGCAAGCTCAAGGTGCAAGCGGCGATTCAAGGTGATACCGTTCGGGTCACGGGGGGCAAGCGGGATGATTTGCAGGCGGCCATCGCCCAGATTCGTCAGAGCATGACGGAAGTCCCCCTCTCGTTCAACAACTTCCGGGATTGATGATGTTCCACCGAGCCGCCCTCCTCTGCATTTTCATGTGTGGAGGCGCCATGGCAGCAGACACAGCCCCTCAAGTGGGCCTGAGCGGGCGCATGGGCGACAAGGCGCTCCTGGTCATCCATGGTCAGGTCCAGATGATCAGTATCGGGCAGAGCAGGGATGGCGTGAAGCTCGTGTCCCTGACGGACAGCGAAGCCGTGGTGGAGTTCAACGGACAACGGCAGCGAGTGACCTTGGGCAGCAGCCCTTCGAGGCTGGCTGGTCCTGTGCAGTCGGAGTCTTCGGCACGAAAAATCATTCTCACCGCCGTCGAGGGGGGCCACTTCATAGCCCAAGGCATGGTCAATGGACGCAACAGCCTTCCCTTCCTCGTTGATACGGGCGCCACCTCTGTCACCATCAGTCAGCAGGAGGCTACCCGCCTCGGGCTGGATCTGACCAAAGCGGCTCGCGTTCTGGCCAACACCGCCAATGGTCAGGTGCTGGCCTACCGCACCACCCTCGATTCGATCCGCATTCAGGATGTGATGGTCTACAACATTGAGGCCACCGTGGTACCTAGCTCCATGCCTTTCAGCCTGCTAGGCAATAGCTTTTTGACACGCTTCCAGATGAAGCGAGAGAACGATCGGCTGACCCTCGAAAAGAGGCTTTGAACTCCGTATCCGTTCCATCGATAAGCGCCCTGAGCAACTCAAGATGGATTTCAGCTTGTGGAGCCGGGCTGCGGTGGGGCAACTCATTGAGCAAGAGTTCGGTATCCGACTGCAAGTGCGCAGTATTGGCAAGTACCTGGCGCGTTGGGGCTTCACCCCACAAAAGCCGATCAAAATTTTGCAGGCATTGATGAAGGATGCGAACAAGAAAGTGTTCCTGATCCTAGACAATAAGAACCAAGGCCAAGTTACGCGAGGCTGCCAACGAACACATGGCGATGCTCGAAAACTCCCCAGACCGGCTCATAAGTTACTTCCAGGATCGCCGCGTCCGATATGCCGCTTAAAACTTCACAGGGCCGGATCAATAGTCCTCGGTGTAGACGATTCGGCCGCTTTTGATTGTATTGACAACAGCGATACGCGCGACTAGCATTTGTGTATCTTTTGTGTTTACACGAGGAGTCTTGCCATGCGTGCCGCCGCCATCAATTTGCGTGCTCTGCCAGAGCAGCGTGACCTCATCGATCACGCCGCTCACCTGTTAGGTAAAAACCGTTCGGACTTCATGCTGGAGGCTGCCTGTGAGCGTGCCCAGTCCGTTGTGCTGGATCAGGTTCACTTCATGCTGGATGCCGAAAAATTCCAGCAGTTTGCTGATTTGCTTGATGCGCCGCCCCAGCCCAACGTGGGGCTAGAACGCCTGTTTGCACTGAAGCCTGTGTGGAACAAGGCATGAGCCTTGACCTTGTCGCACCGCAACCGCTTACATCAGATCATCATTGCGCCGATTTTTCCTGCGGCGAGCCGGGGCTGGATGAATGGCTCAAGCGTCGGGCGATGGCCAATCAGGTCAGTGGAGCCAGCCGCACTTTTGTCGTGGCTGATAAAGAACATCGTGTTTATGGCTACTACGCGATGGCAGCAGGTGCCGTATCTCATCAGTTGGCAACAGGCGGCGTTCGTAGAAACATGCCTGACCCTGTGCCCGTCATCGTTCTCGCAAGGCTGGCAGTTGATCGCCGCGGCCAAGGCATGAAGCTCGGTGGATCACTGCTCCAGGATGCCGTCAGCCGGGCGGTGAACGTTGCGCAGAACACGGGCGTTCGTGCCTTGCTCGTGCATGCCCTGCACGAGCGCGCCAAGCTGTTCTACGAACACTACGGATTCCAAGCTTCTCCGGCTGACCCACTGATGCTGATGCTGCGTCTGAGCCATGCCAAGCCGTAATGCCTGTCGCCAGCGTTGTTGCGTGTGTTCATCACTTCGTGGCTGGCGCGCAGAACCTCAGGTATGGCCACACCAGTCACGGCGCACGCACCGCCCCAATAGTCCATCATGGCATCACGAAACTTGTTTTGCCCAATCCGTTGGCGAACCAGGCGCTCGACCTCAGCCCCAACAATGCCTGAAGACAGTTTGAGGGGGTGTTGCAGAGGGTTCATTCCAAAATCTTTGATGAATTGACAATGTGGTTCCACTCCAGTGCCCGTTTACGCCAGTGGGTGTCGATGGCTTGCGTGAAATCGGGGCAAACCAGCTTGGCGCGGGCTTCGCACCGGTCGCCGGATTCGCGGCGGATGACCACCCCTTCGAGCGCACCGGCGCGATAACGGCTCACGGTGTCGGCGACCACTTTTTTCAGTGCAGGAACCGTAGCCTTGCCATGCAGCACCTGCGTCACGGTGACCAAACCGGCGTGACTTGCCAGTTCGTTGCGGCGAGGGGTGCTCCAGAACCGCTCTGCCTTGCGGTCGTAAACATCGAAGAGCAAAAACCAGTCCGGCAGTGCGGCGTAGTCCAGCGAATGGCGTGCGGCACACCACTCGCCAAAGAGAATCAGGTTGGGCGTGAGCACGCTGCGCAAATCTTCACCATGTTGCGCCAGCCATGCAGGCAAGCGGGCGAACTGACCGGTGTGGGGCTGCGCGAGGTACTGCCCCCGGTTTTGCGCACGCAGGCTGCCATC
>JBEIRS010000140.1:0-4370 GCA_040375795.1 Methylibium sp. | reverse complement strand
TGGGCCGCATCACAGCACGGCTGGCACGAAAAACGGCTTTCAGATTGGTATCAAGCACGGTATCCCAGTCGTCGTCTTTCAGGCGCACGGCAAGATTGTCTCGGGTGATTCCTGCATTATTGACCAGAATATGGATTCCTCCTTGTTGTTTGATGATGCTTTCGATTGCAGAGTCAAGGGCCAGGCCATCGTTCACATTCAGGCAAATACCCCGGCCACGATAGGGCTTCAGGGCTTGAGTGATGTTTTGTGCCCCGGCTTCTGTCGTGGCTGTGCCCAGAACAAAGGCTCCACGAGCGGCCAGTTCCAGGGCAATCGAGTGGCCAATACCTCGAGATGCACCTGTCACCAAAGCAATCTGTTGAGACCAAGGAATGATGTGATTGAATGAATTCATGCCAAAGATGGTTAAAAAAGCCCTGTCAGGCCAGCAGAGCCTTGACTGTAAGCAGTGTGGCAGGATCATAAACGGCACCCCCTGCCTGCTGGGGGGCAATACGCTGGGTTAATCCGGCCAGTACCTTGCCTGGCCCACACTCAACAATGTGATGAATACCTCGTGCGACCATGGCTTGAATCACTTCGACCCAGCGAACCGGACCAAAAGCCTGACGGTAGAGAGCGTCACGAATCAACTCAGGGGCGACTTCGATGGCTACGTCAATGTTGTTCATGATGCTGATTTGGGGTGGATGGAATGGCACCGTCTGAAGGCGAATTTGAAGACGATCAGCCGCAGGCTTCATCAAGCAAGAATGAAAGGGTGCCGAAACCGGCAAAAGCAAGGCACGCTTGGCACCGGCTTCTTTCAAGAGTTGACAGGCGCGATCCACTCCCTCTTTACTGCCTGCGATGACCGTTTGTTGAAGGTCATTGAAGTTTGCTGCCTCCACAAGGCAACCCGACGCAGAGACCGTGTGACAAATTTGCTGAACAATGGGCGCTTTTAAACCTAAAATGGCTGCCATGGCCCCCCGCCCGACGGGCACGGCTTCTTGCATCGCTTGGGCTCGAAACCTGACCAAGGCAATGGCATCTGCCAGAGAAAGTACGCCCGCCGCCACCAACGCAGCATATTCACCCAAAGAGTGCCCGGCCACTAGGTTTGGCTTCAAGCCAAGCTCAGAAATCCAGGCTCGATAAACCGCCACACCCGCCACCAGCATGACGGGCTGGGTGTTGGTGGTGAGGTCAAGCTGTTCTTTGGGGCCATTTTGGATCAAAGAACCCACATCTTCTTGCAGTGCCTCCGAGGCTTCTTCCAGGGTTTGACGCACGGCAGGGTGCCCTCCCCAGGCATTGAGCATCCCGACTGATTGAGACCCTTGTCCGGGAAAAACAAACGCCAGTGATGTCATTGTTTTATGATCCTTTCTTATTCTTTGGATTTTTACGCATGGAGAGAGTCAAGCTTTGCACTATAGGGTACTTAAAAGTCTAAAAGTACAGCACCCCAAGTGAAACCACCCCCCACCCCCTCCAGCAAAACGGTATCACCGACACGAATGCGGCCATCACGAACCCCAGCATCCAGCGCAAGAGGAATGGACGCTGCCGACGTATTTCCGTGCTGGTCCAGCGTCAGAATGACCTTTTTCATTTCGAGTTTGAGCTTTTGAGCGGTGCTTTGGATAATTCGAATATTGGCCTGATGAGGCACAAACCAATCAATCTCTGCCTCTGTTCGGCCAGCGTTGATCAACACCTCACGAGCCACATCTTCAAGAACCCGAACCGCCATTTTGAAGACAGCCTGACCATCCATTTTGAGGTGTGGATCCCCGATGAGTTTGCCACCCGCAACAAATCCGGGAGTGCAAAGAATATCAGTGTAGCGTCCGTCAGCGTGGAGTTGTGTGGCCAGGATACCCGGTTGATCACTGGCCTCCAGCAAAACAGCACCCGCACCATCACCAAAGAGAATACAGGTACTGCGATCAGTAAAATCAAGCAGTCGGGAAAAAATGTCAGCGCCGACCACCAACGCTTTGCGAGCAGAGCCGCTGCGAATCAGGGAATCTGCGAGGCTTAACGCATAAACAAAACCAGAACAAACCGCCTGTACATCAAAGGCGGCAGCACCGTGGTTGCCCAATTTACGCTGCAAAATACACGCAGTGGAGGGGAAAACCATGTCTGGTGTAGAGGTTGCCACAACAATGAGGTCTAAATCCTGGGGGCGGCAGGCTGCTGCATCAATCGCTTGCTGAGCTGCCTGAAATGCCAGATCGCTGGTTTGAATTTCAGCCGATGCAAAGTGGCGAGCGCGAATTCCAGTACGCTCGACAATCCATGAATCGGAAGACTCCAGCCCTTGCTCGGCGAGCCGAGCCACCAGTTGATCATTGGAAATAGAAGCACCAGGCAGGGCGCTACCTGTTCCGATAATACGCGAAGCACGCGGAATCAAAGGAGAATTCATGAGGAGGAACTCAACTGGGTGTCGTCTTTGGCCTCATGGGCGAGGTTTGATTCAATACGTTGCTGCACCCTTTGCAGCAAATTGTTCGTGGCCGCATCATAGGCTCTGTTGAGGGCCTGCTCAAAGGCAAAGGCATCCGCAGAACCATGGCTCTTGAAAACCAGACCTCGTAAACCAAGCAAGGCGGCACCGTTATAGAGACGGTGATCTACCCGGGATTTGAATCGATTCAAAACTGGAATGGCCAGGAAGGCGGCCATTTTTGCAAACCAAGTGCGCGTGAATTCTTCGCGGATGAAGCGAGACAGCATAGACGCCAAACCTTCTGCTGTTTTCAGCGCAACATTGCCTACAAAACCATCACAGACCACAATGTCTACAGTGCCTTTGAAAATGTCATTGCCTTCGACGTTGCCATAGAAATTCAATTGCCCCAGGTTTGAAGCGTGCCTGAGCAGTTCACCCGATTGTTTGATGACTTCATTGCCCTTGATGGCTTCTTCACCAATGTTGAGAAGACCCACCGAAGGGTTTTCCTTGCCTTCAACAGCACTGACCAAGGCCGAACCCATAAAAGCAAATTCCAGCAAGTGACGAGGAGTGCAGTCAACATTGGCACCGAGATCAAGGACCGTCGTGAAACCATTGTTGCTGTTGGGCATGACGGATGCAATCGCTGGCCTGTCAATGCCCTGAATTGTTTTCAAGAGATAGCGAGAAACCGCCATCAAGGCGCCTGTATTCCCCGCTGAAACACAAACATCAGCCTTGGCGGCTTCGCTTTGTGTGGATTTTAACTGAGAAATGGCTACACGCATGGAGGAGTCTTTTTTGTGGCGCAAAGCCACTTCGAGATGATCATCCATGTGAACGACTTCGGTGGCAAACACCAGCGTTGTGCGGGGCCAAGCCGATGCCTGCTGAATTGCATCAGCTTGCCCAACGAGAATCAGTTCAGCATCAGGATGGGCACTGAGAAAGGCTCTGCACGCTGGCAATATGATCAGGGGGCCATGGTCTCCGCCCATGCAATCAACGGATAAGCGCACGGGATGACTGACTGGTTTGAGTATTGAACTCATTGAGGAAAAAGTCAGACTACCACAGGGCCACAACCGATGATCAAAAAAGTTCAGGCGTCTGCTTTGGTTTTGAAAATTTTGCGCCCACGGTAGAAGCCAGTTGGGCTGATGTGATGACGCAAATGAATTTCGCCTGTCACGGGCTCGGTGGCGGTACTAGGCATAGACAAGGCATTGTGTGAACGATGCATGCCACGCTTAGAGGGGGATTTTTTGTTTTGTTGAACGGCCATGAGGGTCTCCGAGGATGTCGCCAGACCCAGAGGGTGACTGACGAAAAGCTTTGAATTATATCACCTGATGAGATTTTTTTTGCACACGACAAGAGGATTCAGGAATGGTCATTTGAATGGTTGCACTGACCTGAGCCAGCCCGTTTGACGCAAAAAATGCATGCAGGAAATTCTTAATTATCAAAATGCAGGAGTTTTGCCTGGTGGCTTGGGCCTAAAATGAAGCGTCAAAAAGCATGGGCCAGTCGCTTGTATTGGCTTGAAGCTTTGGCAGGCTACCCTATCAAAGGCGGCTAGACACTTAGACACTAGGTTTTCTTGGCCATCTCTTTGCAAAGAGAATTTTCTTTTCTTTTATTTTTTAACCTTAATGCACTTTGCCAAACAACTGTTGAAATGTGTGATCGCTGTTCTGGCATGTTTGAGCTTGGTCACACCGGCCTGCGCTGAAAAGGCCGATCGCTATAAGCCCTTGAACCTTGTCGCCGACCGCCAGGGCACCCTCGACATTGTCAAAAAAACAGCGGTGTTCAGTGGCAACGTGGTCATCACCAAAGGCTCTATCATGATCGAGGCTGATCGGGTGGAGATCAGGGAGCTTCCGAACGGCAGCCGCCACATGACAGCTTATGG
>JBEIRS010000125.1:0-4809 GCA_040375795.1 Methylibium sp. | reverse complement strand
CTAAACTAACTGTTAAACTGGCTGGGTCTACAACTGGATTCCATCGCCAATGCTCATAATGAGGTCAAAATCAGTCAAACAGGCAGTTCAGTCACTGCGCTGGTGATGGCCACGGATGAAGAGCAAGTGATGGCCGATGAATCTTTGCCCCTTTTGTCAAAAGCAAGCCTGTCTGCCCTCTCTATGGAGTGAGAGGACGAGCCGAGTTATGGCATGAAAAGACGCAGGTTTTTCCTCAACGAAGGCCGGCAATATAGTCTGACAAGGCTTTGATTTCTTTATCATTCAAGTTGGCAGCGACCCTTCCCATGGGGCCCCCGTTGGTGCGCTTGCCGTCTCTGAACGCTTTGAGCTGTGCCTCGGTGTATTCAGCATGCTGACCGGCCAGTCTGGGGTATTGGGCGGGGATGCCCGCCCCATTGGGGCTGTGGCAGCCTGAGCAGGATGGAACGCCTTTACTGGCAATTCCACCACGGTAAATTTTTTCGCCGAGCGCGGCAAGCTCAGGGCTTTGCGCGGTTCCAGAGACTGGCTTTTTAGAGCCATAAAAGGCCGCCACATTTTTCATGTCGGCCTCGGTGAGTGCCGCAGAAAAACCGGCCATGATGGCGTTTTCACGCTTGGCAGGTTTGCCACCCGTGGCCTTGAACTCCGTCAATTGCTTGAACAGATATTCTGGGTGTTGGCCGGCCAGGATGGGTTGTGCCGGACTGCCTCGGCGCCCATCATAGGCGTGGCAAGCACTGCAACTTGCGGCAATGGCTTCGCCCCGGGCCAAATCAGCGGGAACTGGCGTGGCCTGCGAAACGGCAAAAGCGGTCGGGGTCAAGAGGGCGAAAAGCAACGCCGGCAAAGCGAGGGCAGAATACGTCATGGTTGAATGTTTTCCAGGAGCAGATCTTCTGGATTTTACAATGTACCGTTCTGGTTTTTAACGCTGCCATGTTGTGGCGCATTTTGCATATGAAAGAACAACAACACTTGACGCTCAACCTCGACCAGAAACAGGCCCTATCGTGGGCGCACACGGCTCGTTTTTTGACCACTGCGAGTCAATTGGATCAATTGCCTGTCACCCAATTGCCGGAGGTGGCTTTTGTGGGCCGCTCGAATGCCGGGAAGAGTACCGCCATCAATGTTTTGGCTCAAACTGGGCGTTTGGCCTTCGCGTCAAAAACCCCAGGGCGAACGCAACACATCAATTTATTTGAATTGGGCCCGAAAGAACAAGCCAATGCTTTATGGGCTGATTTGCCGGGTTATGGCTATGCAGCGGTGGCCCGTGAAGCCAAGCTGCGCTGGCAGCAGGTGATGGCTGATTACCTTGAGCAGCGCAAAAACCTTGTAGGCGTGGTGCAAATGGTTGATTCTCGTCATGGTTTGACGGAGCTTGATCGTCGCTTATTGAACTTTGTGGCTCCTCGTTTGGCCAATGGTTCGGTGCGGCTGTTGGTGTTGTTGACCAAAGCAGATAAGCTCAACCGGCAAGAATCTATCAACATACTTCAATCCGTTCAAGATCAACTGGGAGAGTTCACCACCGAGGCCGCAGACGTTCATGTGTCTCTTTTTTCTGCACTCAATCGAATGGGTGTGGGTGACGCCGCGGTTTTATTGCACCATTGGGAGAAAGTATCGTTTGGGCTATAGATGGCCCTGGATGGATGGGGGCCCCTCATTGAATGTCACGACCACGCGCGCAATGACAAATCAACCATCATGCAGCGTGCAGTCGCAGCATCCATCTGGACAGTTTTTATTGCGCTATTGCTCAGGGCCTGGCAGGCAAGAGCAAAATAGATTTCGATCACCAAAAGCATTGTCAACACGACCTACAGGCGCCCAGTATTTGCTTTGTCGCAAAGAGGCCACTGGGTAAGCCGCTTGTTCACGGGTGTAGGGGGCATCCCAGTGGCTTTGAAGCAAAACATCCTGGGTGTGGGGGGCCGCCTTTAATGGATTTTTGTCTTGGGGCCAGTGGCCTTTTTCAATTTGGCGAATTTCTTCACGAATGGCGACCATGGCTTCGCAGAATCGGTCCAATTCGCTGAGGGGTTCACTCTCTGTGGGTTCAATCATCAGGGTCCCCGGCACCGGGAAGCTCAAAGTGGGGGCATGAAAACCATAATCAATCAAGCGCTTGGCCACGTCTTCGGCCGTGACTCCGGTGAGATCTTTGAGGGGGCGAAGATCAAGGATGCACTCATGCGCAACCCCTCCGCTGCGCAGGCCAGGAATCCCTCCTGAATACAATACCGGGTAGTGATCGATCAATTTCGCGGCAATATAATTGGCACTCAAAATGGCAGTTTCAGTGGCTTTTTTTAGGCCTTCCGCCCCCATCATTCGGCAGTACATCCAGCTGATGGGCAAGACGGCGGCATTTCCCAGGGGGGCCGCAGACACAGCACCAATGGCGGACTCTGAGTGGGTTTTCAGCCCTCCACTGCGATGGGCTGGCAGGTAGGGCGCAAGGTCAGCCACCACAGCCACTGGGCCTACGCCAGGGCCACCGCCACCGTGGGGGATGCAAAAAGTTTTATGTAGATTGAGATGGCTGACATCGCCTCCAAACTCCCCAGGGGCGACCACTCCGACCAGGGCATTCATGTTGGCACCATCCACATAGACGCGGCCGCCATGTTGATGCACCAGGGCACAAAGCTCTTTGACGCGGGGTTCGAAAACCCCATGAGTGGAGGGGTAGGTGATCATGATGGCAGCCAAGCGCTTGCTGTACTTTTCACAGCAGCTTTGAAGATCATTCATGTCAACATTGCCCTGGCTGTCACATTTTACGCTCACCACGTTCATGCCTGCCATCTGCGCTGACGCCGGGTTCGTACCATGGGCGGATTCAGGAATGAGGCAAATGTCCCGATGCGTTTGGCCACATGACTCATGAAAAGCTTTAATAATCAAGAGACCGGCGTATTCTCCTTGGGAACCCGCATTGGGTTGCAGGCTCAAAGCGCTGTAGCCCGTGGCTTGGCAAAGCCAAATTTCGAGTTGGTGGCGCAGCATGTCATAGCCGACCAATTGATCTTTGGGCGCAAACGGATGAATGTTCGCGAATTCGAGCCAAGTGATAGGAATCATCTCGCTCGAGGCATTGAGCTTCATTGTGCAAGACCCCAGCGGGATCATGCTTCGATCCAGGGCCAAGTCTTTGTCTGAGAGGCGGCGAATATAGCGCAGCATTTGGGTTTCGCTGCGGTGGGCATTGAAAACTGGCTGGCGCAGGAAACTTGAGCTTCGCGCCAGGGAGGCAGGAAGCAAAGGTATGACACCCTTTTCAACGACTTCCCAGAGATCATCGATACGGCTTCCACCAAAGCGGTGACTGGGCTGGGGAACAAGGCTGCGAAACAAGCGGCAGAGCATTTCAATATCAGAACGGCTGGTGGTTTCATCAAGGGTGATACCGACAGATTCTGAGCTAACACGCCGCAAGTTAAAGCCTTGTTCTACCGCATTTTTGAGAGCCGGTTCAGTGTACGACCCCGTATTGATTTCAAGGGTGTCAAAGGCGGTTTCATTTTGAATACTGTAGCCAAGTTTTTGAATTTGAGAGGCCAATACGGCCGTGTAACTGGCAATACGCTGGGCGATTCTCAGCAGCCCTTCAGGGCCGTGATAAACCGCAAACAGGCTGGCTACCACCGCAGGAAGTACTTGAGCAGTGCAGATATTGCTGGTGGCTTTTTCGCGCCGAATATGTTGTTCACGGGTTTGCAGTGCCAGGCGCAATGCCGGGCGGCCTTGTGCATCAATGCTCACACCCACCAGCCGGCCCGGGAGGGCACGCTTGAATTCATCCCGGGTGGCCAGGTAGGCGGCGTGTGGCCCGCCGTTACCCATCGGCATTCCAAAGCGTTGTGTTGAGCCAACAGCAATATCGGCTCCGCATTCTCCCGGGGGTTGAAGCAGGGTCAAAGCCAGCAAATCAGCGGCAACGATGGCCAAACCACCAGCCTCATGAACTTCACGAACGAGGGGCTCGAGGGGTCGTACCTCACCATTGAGGCCTGGATATTGAAACAGCGCAGCACAAACGCCACCAGAAATGGCCCGAATTGATCGGGGATCCGCCGGCCCAGTCACCAGGGTGAGACCCAGGGGGCGTGCCCGGGTGTGCAAAACTTCCAAGGTTTGAGGAAAAACATCATCGGCAACAAACACCACCTTGCTTTTATTTTGTTTCACGCGCAGGGTCATGCTGATCGCTTCGGCTGCCGCAGTGGCTTCGTCGAGCATGGAGGCCCCGGAAATGGCCATGCCAGTGAGCTCGGTGACCAAGGTTTGAAAGTTGAGAAGTGCTTCGAGACGCCCTTGAGAAATTTCAGCTTGATAGGGGGTGTAAGCGGTGTACCAGGCAGGGTTTTCAAGTACGTTACGCAAAATCACCCCCGGTGTATGGGTGCCATAGTAGCCTTGGCCGATAAAGCTTTTCAGAACCCGGTTGTGTGACGCCAGGATTTTGAGTTCCGCCAGTGCGCGCGCTTCTCCGATGGCGCTGGGCAGGCGCATCGGCTGGGTGCGGGCAATCGAGTGTGGCACGATGGAATCTATCAGGCCTCGCATGGAGCTGGCACCAATCACCGAAAGCATATGTTGTTCATCGGCCGAAGAAATACCGATATGCCGGGGCAAAAACTCTTGTCGGTTTTCGAGTTGACTCAGGGAAGCAAAAACATGAGAGGTGGGCTTCAACATGAGGAGTTTCCTGCTGGGCAAAAAGGGGATCAGATGGACTTCAGCAATGCCTGGTAAGCGGCGGCATCGAGCAAGTGGTCGAATTCGGCTGCG
>JBEIRS010000209.1:0-3221 GCA_040375795.1 Methylibium sp. | reverse complement strand
GATTGCGGTCAGGGTGATATTTCATGGCCAGCTTGCGATAAGCCTTTTTAATGTCGTCGTCACTGGCATTTTTGGCGACACCCAGAACTTCGTATAAATCACGTTTCGCCATGGCGTGGATCCTGGTCTTGTATCCTTGAGAGGTCGATGGAACTGGCGCAAACTAAAGCTGGCCAAGACGAGCGACTTTGCAGTTGATGATGTGGCCAAGCGATTTGGGGGGGCTTGTGCTTGCAGGCAATCAATCGGGGTAGAAAAAAATGAGACGAGAGGTTTCAATCAAGGGGACAGGTGGTGGCCAAACCACCATATCCCTTTGAATTGAAATTTCACTTTTTCTCTTTCACTTCAGTGAATTCAGCATCTACCACGTTGTCTTCCGGAGCTTTTGATGCTGAAGCAGAAGCTCCCCCCGGAGAGGCTTGGCTTTGTGCTTCAGCTTGTGTTTGAGCGTAAATTTTCTCGCCCAGTTTTTGGCTGGCACTCATGAGAGCCTCTGATTTGGCGTCGATAGTGGCTTTGTCTTCGCTTGTAAGGGCAGCTTCGGCTTCTTTCAGGGCTGATTCAATAGCGCTTTTTTCACTGGCTTCAATTTTGCTGCCGTGTTCAGCAAGGCTTTTTTTCACGCTATGAATCAAGGCGTCGGCTGAGTTTCGAGCTTGAATTAAATCAAGCTTTTTCTTGTCTTCAGCCGCATTCAATTCAGCATCTTTGACCATTTGCTGGATTTCAGATTCGCTTAAACCAGAATTGGCTTTGATGGTGATTTTGTTTTCTTTGCCTGTGCCTTTATCCTTGGCTCCTACATGCAAAATACCGTTGGCGTCAATATCGAAGCTGACCTCAATTTGAGGGATGCCACGCGGGGCAGGAGGAATGCCTTCCAGATTGAATTCACCCAGGCACTTGTTGCCCGATGCCATTTCACGTTCGCCTTGATACACCTTGATCGTGACTGCAGGTTGATTGTCTTCGGCAGTCGAAAAGGTCTGTGCGAAGCGGGTGGGAATGGTGGTGTTCTTTGAGATCATCTTGGTCATCACGCCCCCCAAGGTTTCGATACCCAAACTCAAGGGAGTGACATCAAGGAGAAGCACATCGGTGCGATCCCCTGCAAGCACTTGACCTTGAATTGCAGCACCCACAGCGACAGCTTCATCGGGGTTGACGTCACGCCGTGGCTCTTTGCCGAAGAACTCTTTGACTTTGTCTTGAACCTTGGGCATGCGGGTCATGCCACCGACCAAAATGACGTCATCGATGGCACTGACAGCAACGCCAGCGTCCTTGATGGCGGTACGGCAGGGAGCAATCGTGCGCTCAATCAAATCTTCTACCAGAGATTCCAGCTTGGCTCGGCTGAGCTTGATATTGAGGTGTTTGGGGCCCGAGGCGTCTGCCGTGATATAGGGCAGATTGATGTCTGTTTGGGCGCTGTTCGAGAGCTCGATTTTGGCTTTTTCGGCAGATTCTTTCAAGCGCTGCAATGCGAGAACGTCTTTGCTGAGGTCAACCCCTTGTTCTTTTTTGAACTCAGAGATGATGTAGTCGATGATACGTTGATCAAAGTCTTCGCCACCTAAAAAAGTATCCCCATTGGTCGAAAGCACTTCAAACTGCTTTTCGCCATCAACATCCGCAATTTCAATGATGGAGACGTCGAAAGTTCCGCCACCAAGGTCATAAACGGCAATTTTGCGGTCACCTTTGGAGGCCTTGTCAAGGCCAAAAGCCAGCGCAGCAGCCGTCGGCTCATTGATGATGCGTTTGACTTCAAGCCCGGCGATGCGACCGGCATCTTTGGTGGCTTGACGTTGGGCATCGTTGAAGTATGCAGGCACCGTGATGACGGCTTCGGTGACAGGCTCGCCGAGATAGTCTTCGGCGGTCTTTTTCATTTTGCGCAGTACTTCAGCACTGACTTGTGGAGGAGCCAGTTTGTTGCCGCGAACCTCAACCCAGGCATCGCCATTGTCGGCTGCGGCAATTTTGTAAGGCATGAGGTCAATGTCTTTTTGAACCTCTTTCTCAGTGAATTTGCGACCGATCAGACGCTTGACTGCATAAAGGGTATTTTTTGGGTTGGTCACAGCTTGCCGTTTGGCTGAAGCGCCAACCAGAATTTCCCCATCTTCTTGGTAGGCAATGATAGAAGGCGTGGTGCGAGCGCCTTCGCTGTTTTCAATGACCTTGGTGGTATTGCCTTCCATGATGGCCACACATGAATTGGTGGTGCCGAGGTCAATGCCGATGATTTTTCCCATGAAGTTCTCCTGAATACAATTGGGGGTGGATACCCTTGAAGTGCGAACCGCCTTTGATTTTTCAAGGGCTCTGAAAGACGAGCTTACTGTGCCACCGTGACCAAAGCAGGCCGCAGAACCCGTTCTGCGATGACATAGCCTTTTTGCAGTACGGTAACCACCGTATTGCTTTCTTGTGCAGCTTGCACCACGCTGATTGCTTGGTGACGATGGGGGTCAAATTTTTCACCATGAGCAGGGTTGATTTCAAGTACTCTGTTGCGATCCAGTGCTGCACTGAGTTGACGCAAAGTGGCTTGCACACCTTCAAGCATTTGGGCGGAGCTGGCATCAGGCATGGCAAGTGCCGCCTCCAGGCTGTCTTTGACAGGAAGCAGGCTTTCAGCGAAGCTTTCAAGAGCAAACTTGCGAGCCTTGGTGATTTCATCCTCAGATCGGCGACGAATATTTTCGACTTCAGCTTTGGCACGCAGGTAGGCGTCTGAGAGCTCAGTATGTTTGGCTTCAAGTTCTAACCAGCGGGGGTCCTTTGTGGCACACTCCACTGAGGATTCTGGGGCTGGGTTGACAGGGGTATGGGGATGAAAATGAGGTTCTTCGCGGGTATGTTCTGTGGTGCTCATGAGATTTCACCTTTCAATCAGCCAAAGATTGCTGCCACTTTGAAAATTTCAAGGGGCTCAAAAAGATATTTATTGTGTATCAGGGTTTTATCAATTCACATGTGCTGGATAGGCGGTGCATAAAATTATCGGGAGTTTACCCACCGGAATAATGGCATTCCTCGATTGCCCAATGAGCGCACCATCCTGCGTTTTTGCCACATGATTGAAAAACATGATCTGGGTAAACGTTGCATTCTCTCAAACAATTTGCCTGGTTTTTTATTAAACTGAAAGCGTCCGTGGTGAGTAGGTGAATTCAGAAAGCTGCGGATGAGGTGAGAACTCTTCCGTG
>JBEIRS010000330.1:0-1596 GCA_040375795.1 Methylibium sp. | reverse complement strand
TGCCCTGCTGAGCCGTCACCATACTGACCATCATGTCGACCCTCAAACTTAAAAAAAAATCCTCCAAAACACTTCTCTCGCCTCAGGATTTGCCCCGAGGGGCGGCTCAGGTGCCCTCGCCATCACAAAATACTGCTTTTAATCCACCGCGTTCCTCAACATCTTTCGCCAAAGACTCAGGCTCAAATCAAGCACGGTCTTCCAATTCTCCATTGACAAGCTCACGTACACACCAAGAAGGAGTCCGATTGTCAAAACGCATGAGTGAATTGGGTTTGGCTTCCCGACGTGAGGCTGATGAATGGATCACCAAGGGATGGGTGCGCGTTGATGGTAAAGTGATTCACCAGCTAGGATCAAGGGTTCAGCCCGGGCAGTTGATCACCATTGATACACCGGCCCAACATCATCAATCCCGCCAAGTCACGATTTTGCTCAACAAACCTCTAGGCTATGTCAGTGGACAAGCCGAAGATGGGCATCAACCAGCATGGCTATTGATCAAACCCGAAAACCAATGGCGTGAAGATACCTCAGGTATTCGTTTCAAGCGTGAGCATTTACGCAGCTTGGCTCCCGCAGGTCGCCTGGACATTGACTCTGTAGGGTTACTGGTCTTGACACAAGATGGTCGTATTGCCAAACACTTGATTGGTGAAAACAGCCTTGTTGAAAAAGAATATTGGGTTCGAGTCGCCCCTGTGGATGGGCATACGGTCTTGAGTAAAGAAGGCTTGGCCTTGCTCAATCATGGCTTGTCACTGGATGGGCAAAAGCTCAAGCCTGCTCACGTTGAATGGATGTCTCCCAATCAACTGCGATTTATACTTCGCGAAGGCCGAAAACGTCAGATTCGCCGCATGTGCGAGGCTGTCAAACTCAATGTACTGGGCCTTGAACGGGTACGGATTGGGCCCATCACCATCGGGCACTTGCCACCCGGTCAGTGGCGCTACCTGAATGGCAAGGAATGGTTTGATCTCTCCGTGGGTTCTGTAGCTACCGATGCCCTTTAATTCTGAGATCTTTTACCCTGCCCACGCTCCTTTGGTTAGCAAAAATTACCTGATGATGGGATGGCATGATGCCCTGGAATCCTTTATAAACCTCATTTGTATTTTTTCCAGACTTTTCCTTTGGCTCATCATGCCTCTTTCTTCCACATTGCTGCTGATTTCCAGCTCAATGCTGCTGATATCTGCAGGCGCAATCACTTTATTTGCTTTTTTTCGTCCAGTTTATCGCGGCTACTGGATGTGGGTCAGCATCTAATCGCTACTTTCCTTTGGAGTTTTAGCCAGCGCATTTATACAGCCATATCCCTCATTGACAGTATTATCCAATTTGCTCATGCTACCCTGGCCCATCGGCTTGCTCTTGGGGCTGCGCCTCTTTTTCGTCCGACACCCTCTTCGAGCCTCGCCTTCCCTGGATCACGTGCTCCTGACCATGGCTTTTTTACCAATTTGCGCCGTAAAGCCCCGTCCAAGTGCGTTGGCGCGTAGCGCCCAGAGCCGAAGGCGCCGCATTTGCGCGGGGATATAAGGCGCCCGGCCCTCATAACGGCCGGTTTTGCTGTTCGACATAGCGTTTGAT
>JBEIRS010000032.1:0-9835 GCA_040375795.1 Methylibium sp. | reverse complement strand
CCGCAGGTTGGACAATTGCTGATACGTTCCAATCTGGACATGCAAAGCATGCAAGCCTTGGTGCCGGAGAAGGTGAGTGCAGTTGTGGTGCAAACTGGTGCGGATTCAGACGGTTTATCCCGGGATTGGCCTGTCATATCCAAGACGGCAGACAAGAACAAGGCCTACGCATTTCAATGGTTTGCATTAAGTGGTTTGATTGCTTTTCTTTATATTTGGTTTCAATGGATCCGCCCTCAACGTGCTTGAATCTCGCTCACATTCCCCCCAAGAATCTCCCCTTGCCATGACCGTGCATCGGGTTCCTGTCCCAGACCCCCGACGTACCGGAGGACGGCTCACCATGCTGTGGGTTTTAGCCTGCTGCGCTGCACCTGTGCTGGCTTCATATGTCACTTATTTTTTTATCAAACCACAGGGCCAAAGCAATTATGCCGAACTGATTCATCCCCCGGTGCCCATGTCCTCCAGGATCACGCTCAAAACACTGTCAGGTGTCACGGTACCAGTCAGCAGTATTCAAGGGCAGTGGATCATTGCGGTGGTCTCAAGTGGTGCTTGCGATGCAATTTGTGAAAACAATCTTTGGGTTCAACGCCAACTTCGTGAGGCTTTGGGTCGAGAAAAAGACCGAGTTGACAAAATCTGGTTTGTGACAGATGAAATCACTCCTTCCACAGCCCTCTTACAATCCATTTCATCCGGGCAGCCAACGCAAGTGCTTCGAGTTTCACCTGCTGAGTTATCTCAGTGGCTCAAGCCCGCAGCGACAGCCAGGCTTGAGGACCACGTCTTTGTCCTTGATCCTCGGGCCCAGTGGATGATGCGTACCCCTTCGCATGCCACATCTCCCCCAGACAGGGCGGCCCTGAGTCGCTTCAAAAAAGATCTTGACCGGCTTTTACGCGCCTCTGCATCATGGGATCATGCAGGTCGATGACGCCGTGATGGGTGTTGAACCTAGCAGCCCCCGCAAGTATTTCAATGGCACCCAACAATTTTTCGCAAGAGGCTCTGGCTTTATTTTTTGCGGTCTGTCATCGTTAAAGTTGTCCGGTGACCGGACATGGAGATGAGGTGTAAGCATGGATGCTCCGCTTTATGATTTTTCCCCGATTGCTCGTTTACTTTTGATGGCTATTTTGATGGCCACGGCACCCCTGGCCTGGGTTTGGCTGAGAAATAAAAACAAGTCTCCACTTCATCGTTTAAGGGCTTTGACCTTTTTGACGCTGTTTCTTACTTTTGACTTGCTTGGATTTGGGGCTTTTACCCGTTTGACTGATTCTGGTTTGGGCTGTCCTGACTGGCCAGGCTGCTATGGCAGCGCGAGCCCAATTGGGGCTCGCGATGAAATTCATGCGGCTCAATCTGTGCAGCCACACGGGCCAGTGACACACTCTAAAGCATGGATTGAAATGATTCATCGCTATCTTGCCGCAATGGTTGGGGTTTTGATCACTGTTTTGGCGATTTCAAATGCCATTCAAGCCCGCCGGGGGAGCGTATTGATCTCTCCTTGGTGGTCATATCTGACCTTCGTTGCGGTATGCGTTCAGGGTGCTTTTGGAGCCTTGACGGTCACCCTTAAGCTTTATCCTGCCATCGTCACCCTTCATCTCTTGGGAGGGATGGGCTTGCTGATGTTGTTGATGGTTCAGGCCGAAGCTTATGGGGGCCATCAATTGCCGCTGACTCGAACACTGCGGGTGGCAGTCATCGGTGTAGCAATTCTCAGCTTGGTACAGATCACTTTAGGAGCCTGGGTCAGCACCAATTACGCCGTCTTGGCCTGTACCGAATTCCCAGGTTGTCAAGGTCAATGGTGGCCTGCCATGGATTTTCAGCAGGGCTTTTCAGTCTTTAGGCACTTGGGTCGAACAACTGAGGGTGAGTTTTTGTCTTTACCTGCCCTGACTGCCATTCACATGGTTCATCGCTGGGCCGCTGTGCTTGTCTTGGCCGCGATATTGTGGCTGGCTTTCGCCCTGTGGCAGCGTCGTGCAGAATTGGGGGCTGTCTGGGCTTGGGCTTTGGTCAGCCTGGCGGCTTGGCAACTCCTGAGTGGCTTGAGCAATGTGATTCTCGGCTGGCCCTTGCTGAGTGCCTTGGCGCACACACTGGGGGCAGCCATACTGATGTGTGTTTTGACCATGATTGCCTGCCGTGCATTCAAAGCCCCTCCCTCCACGTTGACCCAAAATTTTGCCAAAGTGGCGGGTTTAAAAAAATAAGACGGAAGTAAAACCCAGATCAGTGATGACACAGCCTCAAGCAATTGCGATTGTTTGAATTTTTTAAGCCAATTTTGATCCTACAATCATCCTTGTCATGGCTGAAGTTTTATCCACCCTCCTAACCTCCTCTGAGCACTCCCGGTTCAGGCAGTTTTATCTGCTGACCAAGCCCCGTGTTGTGCAATTGATTGTTTTTTTGTGCATTGATCGGCATGTTACTTGCTTATCCAGCGTGGCCGGATTGGGTGCGAGTTGCGTGCGCGACCATTGGTATTTGGCTGGTGGCGGCTTCAGCGGCAGTATTTAATTGTCTGGTTGAACAAAAAATTGATGCCCAAATGGCCCGAACGGCCTGGCGCCCCACAGCCAAGGGTGAGTTGACGTTTCAGCAGGCCCTGATTTTTTCTCTGGTGCTCTGTCTAACCGGTTGTGCTGTGCTGCTAGCATACGTCAATGCACTGACGATGTGGCTCACGTTAAGCACTTTTGTCGGCTATGCCATCGTTTATACCCTGGTGCTCAAACCTTCCACGCCACAAAACATCGTGATCGGCGGGGCCTCTGGTGCCATGCCCCCAGTACTGGGTTGGGCTGCTGCCCGGGGTGAAGTCGGCCCAGAGTCTTTGATCATGTGCTTGATTATTTTCCTCTGGACGCCCCCTCATTTTTGGGCCTTGGCGCTTTACCGTGTTGAAGACTATCGGCGATCTGGCCTGCCTATGCTGCCAGTGACGCATGGCTCTGAATACACCCGCTTGCACATTTTGCTTTATACCCTGATTCTTTTTGCCGCAACCTTGTTGCCGTTTCTGGTGGGTATGAGCCGTTGGATTTATCTTGTTGGCGCCATTGGCTTGGGCCTGGGATTTATATTTTACGCTTGGCGGTTGATGCGTCAATACTCCGATGGCCTGGCCCGTGCCACCTTTCGTTTTTCAATTTGGCACCTCTCCTTGTTATTTGGGCTGATGATGCTTGATCACTACATTTTTTTGTAATGAAACCTCAAACTTGTCAAGTTTATTTCTCTGCCCGTTTGGCGAAGGGGTTACTGATTGTTGCGGCTGCACTCGGATTAGTCGCCTGCGAGCCCAAACCCCAAGGACCATCCACAGCGTTTAAAAGCACTGATATCACTGGCATTCCCTATGCGCAAACATTTGGCCTGAACGACACAGCGGGTCAAAAGCGCAGTCTGGCAGAGTTCAGGGGCAAGGTCGTTGTTGTTTTTTTTGGTTTTACCCAGTGCCCTGATGTCTGTCCAAGCACACTGGCTGAACTCCTTGAAGTGAAAAAAGCGCTGGGGCCCGAAGGTGATCGTTTGCAAGTTATTTTGATGACCATCGACCCTGAGCGTGACACCCCAGAGGTTCTTCGAACCTACGTGACCAGTTTTGACCCGACATTCATTGGTCTGAGGGGGTCTCTGGAAGAAACCATCGCTGTCGCCAAGGAATTCAAGGTTTACTTTGCCAAAGTACCGGGAAAAACTCCAGAAACCTACACCATGGACCATTCCTCGGCTGCTTATGTATTTGACCCCCAAGGGCGCCCGCGTCTGTTGGTTCGACATGGCAGCGGAGTAGCTGCTTGGCTGTCTGATGTTCAGGCCCTATTGAAAACTTCTCATTGAAAAGCGTCTCGGAGCCTGGTTGGCTGGCTTCAGCTGAGTGCTTGACGCATTTTTTTCAACGCAGCCACCTCGATTTGCCGAATCCTCTCTGCACTTACACCATATTCAGCCGCCAAATCATGCAGGGTCATGCCACCTGAATGATCATCATGAATCTGAAGCCAGCGTTGCTCAACAATTCGACGGCTTCGGTCATCAAGAGTGGCCAGGGCCTTTGAAATCCCATCGCTGGCGAGCCAGTCCCGATGATGGGATTCTAAAATTTTAGAGGGCTCATTGTGCTCATCAGTCAAATAAGCCATCGCACCGAAGGGTTCGTCGCCATCCTCACCTTGCGGCTCCAGGGCAATGTCAGTGCCTGACATACGAATTTCCATTTCATAGACATCTTCAGGCTTGACCTGAAGTTTTTGCGCGACGGATTTCACTTCATCCGGGGTGAGGGCGGCTTGTGGTGATCCCTCGTGATGTGCTTCCTTCAGGCTTTGTTTGATTGAGCGCAAATTAAAGAAAAGCTTTCGCTGTGCCTTGGTGGTAGCCACTTTGACCATGCGCCAGTTTTTCAAAATATATTCATGGATTTCAGCCTTGATCCAATGAATGGCGTAGCTGACCAAACGCACGCCTTGATCAGGATTAAATCGCTTGACTGCTTTCATTAAGCCCACATTGCCTTCTTGGATTAGATCAGCGTGGGGTAAACCGTAACCCATGTATTGGCGGGCAATCGAGATCACCAAGCGCAAATGAGAAAGGACCAGTTGCCTGGCGGCGTTGAGATCTTCGTGGTCACGCCATTGGCTTGCTAAGCGAAATTCTTCGTCAGCCGACAAGATAGGTAAACATTTGGCTGCAGCGATATAAGCTTCTAAATTCCCCAAGGCCGGCACCAAAGACCAAGAATCTGTGGGGCTTAAAGCCGATGAGCGAGGGAGCGATCCGAGTGATGATGACATGAATGAAAGGCCTCCTGGCCAAAATGTTAGCACTCAAGACGAGAGAGTGCCAGAAATTTTTACTGTGTATCGGCCTGCAAATGAAAGCCTTTGCTCAATTTTGCAAAGCGCAAATTTCGTTTGTCGGGTACACTAGGGAGCTTTCTGCACTTGGCCCTGGCAGAAATGCCCATGTTTTTTGCATGGCGCCCAAGCTTTCGATCCTGCCTAAGAGCCCGCGTTCCATAAGCGGGGCCGACCGCAGAAAAAATTTCTCAGGGCTTATCATCAGGGTTTATTTTCATCCAATTTCATCATGAAAACTTTCAGCGCCAAGCCGGCCGAAGTGACGCATGAGTGGTTTGTGGTTGATGCAAGCAATAAAGTTCTCGGCAGGGTGGCCAGTGAAGTCGCCCTTCGTTTACGCGGCAAGCACAAGCCCATCTATACGCCTCACGTCGATACCGGTGATTACATCGTGGTCATCAATGCCGATAAACTCCGTGTCACCGGAAATAAATTGACCGATAAAATTTACCATCGGCACACCGGTTTCCCGGGCGGCATCCGCTCTATCAGCTTCCGTGATCTGCAAGCTCGTCATCCTGGCCGTGCCCTTGAAAAAGCCGTAAAAGGCATGCTGCCCAAAGGCCCTTTAGGCTACGCCATGATCAAGAAGCTCAAAGTTTATGCCGGTGCTTCCCATCCCCATACGGCTCAGCAGCCCAAGGCCCTCGAGATCTGAAGGAGAGATGACAATGATTGGTAACTGGAATTACGGCACAGGCCGTCGCAAGTCTTCTGTGGCGCGTGTTTTTATTAAAAAAGGAACAGGGCAGATTTTGGTCAATGGCCGAGTGGTTGAAGAATATTTCGGTCGGAAAACCTCGATTATGGTTGTTAAACAACCGCTTGCCTTGACTTCCAATGAAGCAGCCTTTGACATCAAGGTCAATGTTCATGGTGGTGGTGAATCTGGGCAGGCTGGGGCGGTACGCTTAGGCATCACACGGGCCTTGATTGACTATGATGCGGCGTTAAAGCCAGAGCTTAAGCGTGCTGGTTTTGTCACACGCGATGCCCGTGAAGTCGAGCGTAAAAAAGTGGGTTTGCACGGTGCTCGTCGTCGCAAACAATTCAGCAAACGCTGATCCCATCAAAACACGTCAAAATGGGGGCCGCTGTATGGCGGCCCTATTTTTTGGAGAAGCGCGTGTTTGAACGTAAGAAACAACCCCCCTTGCACACCATGATTGGTGAAGGTGTGGTATTCCACGGTGAAATTCGCTTTCCTGGCGGAACGTTGCAAATCAATGGTGAGGTCAAAGGTGATGTCTTGGCTGTCGGCGATCTTCCAAGCTTGGTTCAGGTTGGTGAAAAATCAGTGGTGACGGGTAAAATTCATGCAGCCCATGTCATTATTCATGGGCGAGTGGTTGGGCCTGTGCATGCCGATGGCTTGCTGGAATTGAAATCCAGGGCTTCTGTTGTGGGTTCTGTACAGTACCATGCACTTGAAATGCAGAAAGGTGCCACCATTGAGGGTGAATTGCAGCCTATCCATCCTCCGGTGATAGAAGCCACTTCATCAGTTTCTACCTTGGCATCTTCGCATTGATGCACGCATTTGCTTGGCATTCCTTATTTTCAGGAGTATTTCAATGAACACCCATCCTCACCTTGTTTCTGAAGGTATTTCCTCTGTGCCTCCAGCCCCTTTGGTTTTCACTGACAGTGCGGCAGCCAAGGTCAAAGAATTGGTAGAAGAAGAGGGAAATCCTGAATTAAAACTGCGTGTATTTGTTCAGGGAGGGGGGTGTTCAGGGTTTCAATATGGGTTTACTTTTGATGAAATCGTCAATGATGACGACACACCCATGGAAAAAAATGGTGTCACCCTCTTGATTGATGCGATGAGTCTGCAGTACTTGCTTGGTGCTGAAATTGACTACAAAGATGACCTTCAAGGGGCGCAGTTTGTCATTAAAAACCCCAATGCCACCACCACCTGTGGTTGCGGTTCGAGCTTTTCGGTTTGAGCCTGCCCATGGCATGATGAGGGGCTTAAATTAGGGCTCAAAATTTTCTCTCCTCTCTGATTAAGAGATGGGTTGGAGGAGGGCACCAGTGTATGGTGGTCTCGACACTTTTAGTGATGGTAAATGGCACCTAGAATGCGCGGGCCCTTGGCGCCAGTTGCCGAGCTGAGATTCCCTGCCTCTTTTGAAATACATGCCTTGGCGAGCCAGGCAAATGCCGCGCTTTCCACTTGATCAGGAGGCAACCCTCGTTCGGCGGTGCTGAGCACAGGTTTTTTTAGTCTGCGAGAAAGCCTGGCAATCAAATCTGAATTAAATGCCCCGCCTCCGCATACCAGCACCTCGGCCTTTGATGTGGTTTGACTCATAATAGCTTGTGCGCAGCATGCTGCGGTAAGTTCAGCCAGGGTGGCTTGAATATCTTCTGGGCGGTGTTTGGCAAAGCCCTGAAGCTTGGCGCCGAGCCAAGCAGGATGAAATAGATCGCGCCCAGTGCTTTTGGGTGGTAAAAGCGTAAAGTAAGGCTCAGAGAGCATTCTTTCCAGCAGGGGCTCAATCACAAAACCCGAAGCCGCCCATGCCCCTTGATGATCAAAAGACCCTGCTTGGTGAGAAGAAAACCAATAGTCCAATAAAACATTGCCAGGGCCGCAGTCAAAGCCTGTGGTTTGGCCATCTGGGTTGATGCAGCTTAAATTGCTGATGCCGCCCAGGTTCAGTACCATAACCGTTTGGTGTGGCTGGCCAAATATGGCCCGATGGAAAGCAGGCACAAGTGGCGCACCCTGCCCACCTGCGGCCACATCTCGGCTGCGAAAATCTGCGACCACGTCAATGCCACAAAGCTCTGCCAAAAGCGCGGCATGATTGAGCTGGATGGTGTAGCCGATCCCATCAAATTCACGAGGACGATGCCTGATCGTTTGCCCGTGACAACCGATGGCTTGAATTTGCTGAGCAGTGATCGGGGCTGCCAAGTCAAGGAGTGACTGAACAACATCAGCATAATTGAAGGCGAGGGCATTGGCGGCCAAAGCGCTACGGTGCAATTCATCTTCCGAGCGTTGATTGAGCTGAAAAAGGGTCTCGCGCAGGTCACTGCTGAAGGGGCGATGGGCGTGTGAGAGAACGGACAGCCCCGCACAGCCTGTAAACTCAACGAGCACGCCATCGGTACCATCAAGGGATGTACCTGACATGAGGCCGATGAAATAGCGTTTCAAAGGGTTTGAAAAAATGAAGCCTGATTTTATTCGAGTGAACGGGCAATAGAGACGGTTTGAGCTATCGCCAGTTTGGCTCGGGCTGTTTGGACCACTTGATGGAATTGCTCACGCGCGGAAGGATCGAGAATATCTGCATCAGAGCTATTGGCAATATGGCGAGGATCTTGATGAACACCATTCACTTTTAATTCAAAGTGAAGATGCGGGCCGGTCGCCCACCCTGTTGCACCAACGGCACCCAAAATAGCGCCTTGTGATATTTTTTGCCCTTCCTGCACATCGATTCGACTTAGATGGGCATAGAGAGTGCTGCGTTGATTGCCATGGTCAAGACTGACGACCTTTCCATAACCATTTTGCCAGCCTGCAAAATCAACGACACCATTGGCGACACTGCGTACTGGTGTACCTATAGGGGCTGCATAATCAATGCCATTGTGCTGAGCCCAAGTGCGCAAAATAGGGCGGAACCTGACCGCAAATGCAGATGTGACTCGTGACACTTCAAGTGGGCTGCTCAGAAACGACCGGCGTTTGCTTTGCCCTTCCAAGTCAAAGTAGGCCCCTTTACTCGTGCCATCTTGAAACCATATAGCAGAATAGTCTCGTGTGCCTTGAGAAAATTGGGCAGCCAAAATACGGCCCACTTGGCGCCAAGCGACGGGCTCATCATCGGCGGTGAGGGTCTCATAGACAACACTGACTTTGGCGCCACGAGGAACTTGCCTAAAATCAAAGTCATTGGCGAATATTTCAGTGACCTGCCGGGCAATGGCATCAGGAATATTCGCTTGGTCAGTCGCGCTGAACAAAGAATGTTGTACGATGGCCGTGCCAAATTTGACTTGAGCAACCAGAGCCCCGGTTTGAATTTGGCTGGTGAAACCAAAGGCATCGCGGGTCATTTTGAGCCGATGGAAGTGGGTGTTCGCTTGAGAGGGGTTGTCTGTAGGGTAGCGGGCAACCAGTTCTTGCAAGACCCCGGCTGAATTGGTACGAACTTGCACCATTTTTCCAGCTTTGCCAATGAGCAATTTGCGCGCCATGGCATCCGAGCGAATGAAAGAAGCTGCCTGATTGTCAATAACGCCTAGGCGAGTCAACAGGCTATTCGCCGTATCTGTGGTGCGGGTGAGGTCATTGCGCAGTATAGGCTGCTCAGTTTCGGCGATGAGATTCAGTTGTTCGCGTGTATCGATGGAACCCAGATCTTCGACCACAAGGCGATGTGGCGGTTGTTTGATGGTCGGCGCTGTGAGCGGTGCGATACCAAACGCTGTGGCAGCAAAGCCAAGCAGGCTGGCGATGAGGGTTCCACCAACAGTTTTGGGGTTGCGAGAGATAGCCCCCCCGGCGTAGAGAGAGGCTGCAGACAAAAATTGATGAATTAGACGGAACAATTTCAAGTGCAGCTGAGCGTAAAAATCGCTGAGTTAAAGTGATGAAAATGACAAGTGGCGTGAGAATACTCGGCCTAAAATTGGCCGGATCTTTGTGGGAAGATCAAGGTTAAGTCAAAGTTGAAAAAATAAATTTATGAAAAAGCCTTTAATTTTCCAAGAGGTTTTTCTAAAAATTTGACAGCCTCTGAGTATAACGACCTTTAAACAAACATCTTTGCTGGCCCTTTACGGTCATGTTATTCTAGGAATAAAAGTCATGCAAGCCTCGATCACCCCAATTAATTCGCAAGCCTTGAATGAATATGTGCAGCAGGCTTTGTCTTTGACTTTGAGAGGGTGCGACGAGCTGCTGCCTCAATCTG
>JBEIRS010000308.1:0-1856 GCA_040375795.1 Methylibium sp. | reverse complement strand
GTGTTTTCCTGACAAAGATCTATGACAAAAAACCCAGCTGACAGGGTGTGGTGTCTGGTTTCATCAGTCTTGCTACATTGAAGCAGCCTGGTGCTGAGACAGACGGATACAACGAGACACTGGCTCTAGGAGCTTTTGCCATACAGCAAACGCAAACCAAACGCTTAAATGGCTGAAGAGCCGATGAAAAAACTTTGCAAAGTTTTCCACGCCAAGCAGATTTTTCGCAAAACAGTTACAAAATGCACGATTTTTTGGGATAAATTAGAGAGTTTTTCTTGACTTTTGATTATAGTTTTTGTTTTGTTGTTGAGCATGCTTTTTGGAAATTCAATCCGCTTCCACCCCCTGAAAGAGGGGGGTAGAGACAAGCCTGGATGGTTAAGCCACATCGGCATGCTCGGCCGAGGGTCAGGCAACAGCCGAACGTTTTCAGGCATCGGTCTACCATTAGGGTGACGCCGTATTCTGGAGAATCTTGGATTGAAATTATTCCCTTATGGACTCATCGCTTTCGATGTTGCTTTTGGTAGGCGCCGCTTTCGGTGCCGGGATATTGAATGCCCTGGCAGGAGGCGGAAGTTTTCTGACTTTTCCGGCCCTGATATTGACAGGAGTGCCTCCCGTCATGGCCAATGCGACCAGCACGTTGGCCGTCAGCCTTGGGTATCTGGGCGGCACCCTGGGGTTTCGATCTGATCTGCTGAAATTGAACCGACGCTGTTTACAGCGTGAAATCCTCATTGCTGCCCTGGGAGGGGGCCTGGGAGCCCTGCTGTTGCTGAAAACTCCTGAGAAATTATTTACTGGTTTGGTGCCTTGCTTGCTGTTTTTGGCCACATTTTTATTTGCTTTTTCTCCGATGATTTCACGTCAAACTCAAGGCTTGAATCTTGGTGCTGGACAGGCAGTGTGGCGCCTTCCAGGTTTGTTGATGGTGGCCGTGTATGGAGGGTATTTTAATGGCGGGCTTGGAATTTTATTGATGACTCTCTACACGATGACAGGAGAAAAGAGCCTCCATACAATCAATGCGTTGAAAAATATGAATTCAATGATCCTGTCATGGGTGTCGGTTGGGGTGTTTATTGGGGGGGGCGCGATTGCATGGCGCCAAGGGGTTGCCATGATGATGGCCTGTGCGGTCGGTGGCTATGTGGGAGCCAGGCTTGCCTACAGGCTCCCCGCAACCTGGGTGCGGGTGGGAGTCATTTGCATTGGCCTGGCAATGAGTACTATTTTTTGGATGCGATGAGCCGATCTGGGTAAAGCATCAATTTGCATCGATTGGATCGAATTTTCCCGCTTATTTGTCAATGAGAGATCGCTGCCATTCTTTGAGGATCAGGTGATAAAATCAAAGGGCAGTTGGGCATTGCAAGATATTTAAATCACCCATCCCTCATGACATGTTCATGCCTTGCGTCAGAAGTTACTTCGGTGCGTTTTAGGTATGTTTTCAAGGGTTTTGACTCAACAAGGCCGCTATGCCTCAAGCCCCACGCTTTCACTTGGCTGTCATCCAACCTCCGGGTTATGTTCATTCTCTGGGTTTCCTTGATCCGGCACGTTATGTGCGCTATCAACTCAGACGCTTGGGTATGGAGGTTTCTATTGGCAAAAATCGGCTTCGTGAAGATGCCGTCAATCTTGTTTTTGGCACTCATTTGGGCTTTGATCCAGCCCTGCTCAAGCGCCATACCTGCCTGATTGTCAACTTGGAGCAAATGGGCCCTGACGGAGCCAAACTCAGTGATGAGTATTTGGGTTTGCTCAAGTCTTCGGCCGTGGTTGACTATGAAGCTCAAAACGTGCCTTATTACTGCGCAGATACAGAAAGTGTTCCTTTATTACCC
>JBEIRS010000183.1:0-3596 GCA_040375795.1 Methylibium sp. | reverse complement strand
TGTCTTCATGTTGATATGGCTTGAGTATCCGAGTGGTGAAAACAGGCCCCATCAAATGGGTGGCTCCATGTGTCGGATCAATTGCAAGGTGGCTTGGGGGGAAAGATTGAGGAGTTTTGAAATATCAGAAATATCGTCTGGCAGTGCTGCATTGTCCCAACCATGAGATGAGTGTCGGGCCAATTTGACCGCCAGCAGCACATTACGCACATTGGCGTGTTCCGCATGGTAGTCGTCTGAGATTTTGATCAATAATTCAGGCAGATGCCAGGCTTTCATCAGAGATTGCTGAAGATCCGCCAATTCAATTTTCAGCACTTCTTTCTGAATGGTATTTGATCGCAGTGTGGGGTCAGCCCGTTGCGCGCCTTGAATACTCAAGGCCAGCTTGGGTGCATGAACCCAGAGCAGCATTTCAGCAAAATCATGCAATAGTGTGGCCTGATAAATCACTGCAGCGTCCTGATCCATTCGGTGTACAGCAAAACCAAGGGCAAATGTGGCGGCACGGTAGGCGCGCCGCATGACACTGTGGAGGCCATTCAGTGCTTCTGGCTGTTCGGCGAGCCAGTCTTCGAGTGTGGTTTGGGGCCCAAATGCTTTGAAGAAGGGGCCGATTCCCAAAAGTATCAACCCCGTGGTCACTGTTTCAGGGTCAGTGAGAATTCGGTTGGAGCGCTGACTGGCAATGTAAGAAAGAACCTTGAGGCTCATGAGGGGGTCCCCGGCGATCATATCCCCGAGTCTATGGGCATCTACATCATCTTCAATGAGCCTGAGATTTTCAAGTGACGCTGCTGTGCAGGCCTGAATGGGAATTTCAGCATTTTGAAAATAGCGCGTCCAGGCCTCTAAATTCGGTAATGGAGCCTCAAGCCATGACCGACCAGAAGGCCCAGCAGAAAGGGGATCGTTTGACATCATAAAAAGACCCTACAGCAGAAAACTTCTTTTCAGTATCGGCCAAATCAGATGTTTTCTTGATGCAAAGTCAATTCTCAATTTTGGATTGACCCACCAATGACAAAATTAAAAGAACCTCTGCAAAATCCATCATGGTGATCGCATCTTTGTAAGTGAGGTCTGCTGCCTTGTTTTTGGGGCATGTAGCAAGGCTCATCAACCATTCATTGGCAGAGTCATGGGCCTGATCAAGAGGGTTTCAGGCTGAACGTGACACGATCAAAACGCCCGGCATCGTCAAGGGCTGTCAGGGCGTGTGGCCCCGGTTGGGATAAAAGCAGTCGCAATCTGGGCGCCTCATGGGTGGTTCTCCCTATCACCGTGCCATCCAGGAGCCAAGTCACCGCTTCACGCCCCCCCACAGCTCGCACTTCCACGCTCAATCGGGTATGGCCGGGGGCTGGGCGTAATACACTGTCACGCTCAATGCCGCTAATTCGCAAAGCCCGTTGAGTGACCTGGGAGGTACACGGCGCGGCCACAGGCAGTCGTTCAAGGTTGCTGAGCCATGATGGATTGATCCAGGGTTCAAGCAATGCCGGCCATCGGGCATAGCTTTCGAGACGTACACCCTCTTGGGGCTGACAGCCCAGGAGCCAGCGCTGAGGAACTCCCCCAGAACTGATCCATGCCGTGTCGAGTAAACCACGGTCACGCACCCGGTCAGGCAAAGTGGGTGGGGCGGTTCCGTCAAGAACCCAAGCGGATCGACGAACGTGGCAGTGCTTGGGGTCTGTGTACTCTGCCGCTGACCCAAGGGGCCAACAAATGTCAATTGCCTCGACTGAGAAAGGTACGATACGAGGCTTCAGTATGCTTGGCCCGAGACCTGTCAGGAGATCTTTCACCAAAGGTGCCGCCGTATTGGCGCCAAAATACCCAGGGTTTGGCGTGCCATCCGGTCGGCCTACCCAGACGCCTACCGTATAACGGTCAGTCACTCCAATGGCCCAGGCGTCTCGAAAGCCAAAGCTGGTGCCTGTTTTCCAGGCAATCCGTTGGTTAGACTCTCGAAACGGGGCATCAGGCTGGCCCCCATTTTCAAGAATTTCACGCACAATAAACGCTGCTCCGGGGCTCATCAGGTGGGTTTCGATCAAGGGCTGATCAGGTGTTAAGCGCGGGCGACCTGCCACGCCATCTCGGGCCAAAGCCGTGTAAGCTCCCACCAATTCTTCGAGGGTGGTTCCTGCCCCGCCCAAAATCAGGCTCAGATTGGGTGAGGCGCCGCGCTGCATACGCAGCTTCAAGCCGGCATTGCGCAAAAGTGCTGTGAATCGATCAGGCCCTAGGCGGTCCAGCAAATCAACGGCGGGAACATTCAAAGATCGTTGTAAAGCCTCGCTCACACTGACTGGCCCCAAAAAAGCCGCCTGAAAATTGCCGGGCGCATAGCCACCAAAGTTTTGAGGCGCATCAATCAGGAGGCTTTCTGAGTGCACCCAGGCGTCGTCAAGCGCCATGGCATATAAAAATGGTTTGAGCGTTGAGCCAGGTGAGCGGACAGCTCGTACCATATCCACATGAGCCGATCGCGATGTATCTTGGAAATCGACAGACCCTGCATAGCCACGAACAGCCAAATTGGCGTTTTCTACCACTAAAGCGGCGATAGAAACTTGCTCTGGAAGGCTGGGCAATCGATCTAGCAAAATTTGTTCTAGGGGAATTTGAACCGCCGGATCAAGATGAGAACGAATATAACCCACCCCCTTGGGCCTAGATTGCATCTGCTCGGTGCGCAGGCGTTCCGCAGCCAAAGGGGCGAGCCAGCGTGCGCGCATCGGGGGGGCGAATACCCGCTCGATCAATGCCTGAGCCACCACGTCTGGAGACCACACACCAAGCGTCTGCATTCGTTTCAGAACCTTGTCGCGGGCAGCTTGTGCTCGGCCACTGGCACGGTCCGGGCGTAAACGTGAAGGCATTTGTGGCAAAGCCACCAACAGAGCTGCCTCGGCATGGCTGAGTTCTTTGGCCGATTTCCCCAAGTAGCTGCGGCTGGCCATTTCAATGCCCTCTATTTGCCCCCCCATGGGGGCATGATGCAGGTAGAGGGTGAGAATGTCATTTTTGCTCAAATGCCATTCCAATTGAAATGCGCGGGCAATTTGTTTCAGTTTGCCTCCCAGGCTCCGAGAATTTGAGGAAGGAGCCAAGATGCGCGCAACCTGCATGGTAAGGGTGGAGCCACCCGACACAATTCGACCCTGTTGTACCCATTGCCACATGGCACGTCCGAGAGCCAAAGGATTGACCCCAACATGCCAGTAAAACCAACGATCCTCGTAGGATTGAAGCGCTTCTAGATACAGAGGAGATACGGCACGAAGCGTGGTGGGCTGCCGAAGCGCGCCATCAGGGCTTGGCCAGTTGCGCAGAGGGGTGCCATCTTCGGCCAAAACCACAAAAATGCCTGAATTGGTGCCGCCCAAGAAAGCCTGGCTGGGAAGCGGAAAAACACGGTCAAGGACCCAGGCCAGTGCCGCAAGCACAGCAAAGCCAACGACAAGGCGTCGCACGGCGTGACGAGCCCTAAAAAACTGAAGTAAGCATGAAGCTGTCATCACGGACATGCTTTGCTTTAATTAAGCATCAAAAACGCAAATCAAAATCCGATCCTCAGTCAAGAC
>JBEIRS010000167.1:0-3930 GCA_040375795.1 Methylibium sp. | reverse complement strand
GCCAGAACGATCGGTGAGGTCCACCCCTCAGGTGGAAGAGCCTTGCGTCACGCTGTGAAAATCCTCGGATTTCAATCCGGGGAGTGGGTCAAAAGCGCGAAGCTAAAGGCCAGCACCGGGCCACACTCGATGCTGACCTTCGCGCCGTCTTGTCAGCCTTGCTCACTGACCAGCCCTTGGAGCCGCGCCACCATGACCATGCTTTGACTGGCGATTGGAAGGATCATCGGGATTGCCATGTCAAACCCGATTTGGTTCTGATTTATCAGAAACCAGACGACGAAACACTTTCAGCGGCATCGATGACGATGATGTAAAAAGAAGGAATTTTTTGGCTTAATAAAATTGTTTAAAGTCAAAAAAAGTGCCTACACTGGGCGCCATGAGCCTTCGATTTTTTATGAATTTATGCATCTTGATCGGCTGCATTGGGGTGCCTGGTATGGCCTTGGCGTGTGCCCCAAGCGAGCCCAGTCGTCAAGTCATTGTGCAGTTTACGCAAGCCCTTGAAAACAAAACTGACATCGCCCGCAAAGTCAGCCAGGCCACGGGCCTCAAAGCGTCATTCGTCTCGTCCATCAGCCCCTTGATACACGCAGTAAAAATCGAATGTACAAGCCTTGAGGCCTGTGAAGCTGCACTTCAACACATGCAAAAAGACCCATTTTTCAGCCGAGCAGAATGGGATCACATTGTTCATCACTGTCAGACAAGCAAATAAAAATGCGAAGAATGCACCGGGACTGAACTGGTGGTGAGAGGACATTTTCAACTCTGTTGACAAGGTTTTTTTTTCAGGTTGATCAACATGATCTCTCCAAAAATTTCTCAGTTTTTGACATCAATCGGGTCAAAATTTGCGCTCTCTGCCCTGATCGCCGGGGCATCAACCTTGGTTCATGCAGCCAACCCTGCGCTGACGGCCAGGGTGATTGTTCAATATGCGTCGACAGACAAGCTGATCAGCCCTGCCATTCAGCCTGGGCCACTCGGCAGCGCACCGAACCAGGCGCGAATGAAAATTTTAAGCTTGCGTACAGGGCTGTTATTGCAGTCTGCTCGACACATCAGCCCCGACATGCATGTGGTGGTGGCTCAAGGGCTGACATCGACACAATTGGCACAACAACTTTCACGACAGCCGGGTGTTGCCTTTGCCGTAGAAGACCGGCGGGTCAAAATGGCCGCCATCCCCAATGATCCATTTTACCCCCAGGTCGCAGAAGATGGCAAAACCAACGGCCCTGTGGTTGGCCAATGGTATCTCAAGCCCCCCAACAGTATTTTTAGCGCATCGATCAATGCGGAAAAGGCCTGGGATTTTACCTCGGGACACCCTGGGGTTGTTGTTGCTGTCTTAGACACCGGAATTCGAGCCGATCACCCTGATCTCGACTCCAACGTACTCCCAGGATATGATTTTGTCACCAACGATGTCATGGGCGCCGATCAAATGGCGGGTCGTGATGCCGATCCCTCGGACCCAGGTGACTGGGTCACTGACACCGAAGCCGCCCAAATTCCAGGCTGCAATCCTTGGCCAAATTCTTCTTGGCACGGCACTCAAGTGGCGGGGCTGATCAGTGCCAAAACGAATAATGGGATAGGGATGGCAAGTGTCGGGCGCACTGTCAGCATCCTTCCAGTTCGTGTGCTGGGAAAATGTGGCGGCTTAGATTCTGATGTGATTGCCGCAATGCGCTGGGCGGCTGGCTTGACTGTTCCAGAGGTACCCCCCAACCCCAAGCCGGCCAAAGTGCTCAATTTGAGCCTTGGAGGCACCGGTGCTTGTGGTGCTGCCTATGAATCAGTGCTCAATGAAATACATCCATTGGGTGTGGTGGTGGTGGCTGCCGCCGGTAACTCGGGCGGGCAATCTGTCGGGGTGCCAGCCAACTGCCCCGGCACCATTGCCGTCTCTGCGGTGAACCACTCAGGAACCAAAACGTCATACTCAGACATTGGCCCGGAAGCGACCATTTCTGCGCCGGGAGGAAATTGTCATAACGACCCCGAAAAAGCGTGCCTCTTTCCAATTTTAAGCACCACCAACCTGGGCACCACTGTACCCACAGACTACAGCGACCCCAGTGGCATCTACTACACCGACAGTGGCTTCAATGCAGGCACCGGAACCAGTTTCGCCACCCCCTTGGTGGCCGGAACCGTGGCTCTGATGTTGTCAGTCAACCCCAACCTTTCCCCGACCGAGATCAGAACACTGATTCAAAAAACAGCCCGACCTTTCCCATCTTTGGCATGGGATGCCAGTGACATTCCAGAATGCACAGTGCCCGATAAGACATTGCCATATCAAATCAAGCAAGGTGTGTGTTATTGCACAAGTTCGACGTGTGGGGCTGGCCTGCTGGATGCAGGGGCCGCTGTGCAACTGGTGAGCAAGGGTGTTCAGCCCCAAATTTTACTGAGCCCAGGCCTGCCCCGAGCCGGTGAAGCATTGGGTTTGAGTGCCAATGCGTCTGTACTTCCTTTGGGAAAAACCATCGTGGCTTACCATTGGTCTTTGGTTGATGGCGGAGGGATTGTGAATCAGTTTACCGCTGGTGCTGACACCGCGACCGCCAGCCTGACACCGAGCAACCCTGGGCGCTTTGCGGTTCGTTTGACCATGACCGACGAAGCCAATGAAAAATACACCCTCACACAGAGTTTCGACGTGGCGGCCAGCCAGCCTCCAGCCCCAGCACTGGAGCCTGTTCAACACAGTACTGGTGGTGGTTCGATGTCAATTTTGGGCCTGCTCGGCCTGCTTGCGGCAATAGGGCTTTTGAGGGCTTCTCGCAGGGGCTGACAATTCAAAATTTTATTGTCAGACGGGACCTCTAAACAAAACCACTGAAGTGCCCCCCCTTTTGAAGGCCCATTTTTTGCGCCTGGCCTGCTCTCAATTCAAGGACCGATCTGGCCCCCACCGACCATGCCCATCGCATCGGCTTCAAACCGTGAACCACCCTTTGAACCCGGCCTTCTGGATCAAGAAAAATCACATCAATAGAGTAAGCCATGCCTATCGTATGGACTGCCGAACAAGGGGCAAGCCATAAGCCTTGATCCGGGGATAAATTACGCTTGAGCAACAAACCCAAAGCCCGCCGCCACCACGATGAGGCCCGCTCCACCCTGATAGGAAAAGGTGCTTGGTTATAAATCAAGCGCAGATGATTGACCCCGATGGATGAATCTGAATTGAATGATGTCATGATTCCCGCACAGGCAACATTTTCAATGTGTGTGTCAATATCAACCCGCCACAGGAGAGGAATGCGAAAAGCCCAGCAGCAAGTCGCGGTAATACTCGTATTGCTTCTGGCGCAGCTCGATTTCACGGGGCAAGCCTTCGGTGAGGGAGTGGGTCAGGGCGTCGAATTTGTCGAGGATGGCGACGATGCGGGCTTGTTCGGTGAGCGATGGAAAGGGCAGTCTTAATTGTTCAAAAGTCTCAAGATTGATGTTGCTTTGCGCGCTGCTTTTTTCTTTCCCTTTTTCTTCTAGCTGTTTTTTGGTTGATTGAAGAAGGTATTCGACATAGTCAGCGCTGGTTTTTTTTGGGTCGGCAACAAAGCCAATAACACTATCAGGGAAGCAGGCATTAAAGCCTAATATTGATGTTTCAGCGATGTTGGCTGCAATTGTGATGCACAGTGTTCCTTTGGGCCATAACTTGCTTTGCTTTAAGCCAAGCACGCTGTATGTTTGACTATATTTCGTGATAATATGCGATGCGCCTCTAATATCGCCTGTTTGTATAAATGGTATATTGCCGCCATAAAGATTTTCGTCATTTCTCGGGCGATGCTTAGATTTCCCGCGCCCAAAATCAAGTGACATCTCGGGCAAAGTCCTCCACTCCACCTCCCCCTCGTCGAAACTCAACAACTGATCCCGATAGTGGTGGTATTGTTTTTTGCG
>JBEIRS010000073.1:0-6546 GCA_040375795.1 Methylibium sp. | reverse complement strand
GATGATGGATACCTATTCCATGAATACCGGCAGCACCTCGACGGGCGTCGTGACGGGCAAGCCGATCCATTTGGGAGGGTCTTTAGGGCGCGTCAAAGCAACAGGGCGTGGGGTCTTCGTGACAGGGCGCGAGGCGGCTCAACGCATCGGCCTGAACCTTCAAGGGGCGCGTGTCGCTGTACAGGGTATGGGCAATGTCGGGAGTGCGGCTGCTGAACTTTTCGTTCAAGCGGGGGCCAAACTGGTGGCCGTACAAGACCATACCGCCACCTTGGTCAACCCCAAGGGCTTTGACATCCAAGAAGCCACCACGGTCTTAAAGCGTGATGGTGGTATTGCCAACTATAAAAACGCGGAACGCATTGACAATGAAGCCTTCTGGGATCTTGATTGCGATATTTTGATTCCTGCAGCCCTTGAAGGCCAAATCAATACCGAGCGTGCCAATCGTCTCAAGGCCAAGCTGATTCTTGAGGGTGCCAATGGGCCCACATTACCAGAGGCCGATGATGTCCTGCGTGACCGTGGTATTTTGGTGGTTCCAGATGTCATTTGTAATGCGGGAGGTGTCACGGTCAGCTACTTCGAGTGGGTGCAAGATTTTTCGAGTTTTTTCTGGACCGAAGATGAAATCAATCAACGTCTCGACAAAATCATGGTAGATGCTTTGAGCCACATCTGGAACACAGCAGATCATCACAGGATCACCCTGCGGACTGCAACCTTCGCCGTGGCTTGTGAACGTATTTTGACAGCTCGTGAAGAGCGCGGTCTGTACCCTTGAGAGGGCGTTTTTAACAACGCATTCTCTGAAAAAGGGGGGCTGTTTTGATGGGGTGACTCATTCAGGCAGGGTGTGACGCTCACGCCTGAATGGCAAAATCCACAATGATTCCGACTAAAATCGTCAAGCCTATCCAGTGATTTTTCGAGAAGGCTTTTAAACAGCCTTCTCGAGACCTGAACCGGATCATCGTGTAGTGCCAGATCATCATTCCTCCCGAAACCAGGAGGGCCAAGTAAAATGGCCACCCCATTGGTTGCAGGCTCCCTGCCAGCATCCAGGTCAGCAGGCTAAGGCCATCAAAACACATGACTCCAGCGACATCAAACCGTCCCAAAGTGATGGCTGAAGTTCGGATCCCAATTTGAAGGTCATCATTCCGGTCAACCATGGCGTATTGGGTGTCGTACGCTAAAACCCAAAATAAGTTTCCGATCAACCACAGGACAGCGTCTAAGGGAACCATGTTTTGCACTGAGGCAAAGGCCATTGGGATTCCAACGCTGAATGCAATCCCCAGAACAGCCTGAGGCATGGCAAAAAAGCGTTTGGTGAAAGGGTAAACCACGGCAATCAGCAAGGCTCCAACGCTCCAAGCTACCGTCAGCGTGTTGGTGGTGCAGACCAAACCAAAAGCACCAAGAGCCAAAAAAGCTGCTACAAAAAGGGCCTCTTTGACGCTCACGGCCCCGATGGTCACGGGGCGTTGTGCAGTTCGTTGAACGTGACGATCAAAGTGGCGGTCAGCGACGTCATTGAGCGCACAACCCGCGCTTCTCATGAAAAAACTCCCTATGGCAAACACCCCCAATAGATGCCAGCCAGGAAACCCTTTGGCGGCAAGCCAGAGGGCAGATAAAGTCGGCCATAAAAGCAAATATGTGCCGGCAGGTCGATCCCAGCGAATCAATTGCAGATAAAGTTTGAATCGTTGCATGCTCAAAAAGGCAGGCCAGAGAAAAATTGCCCTTGATGATAGAGCAGGGGCTGAGTGCTTTTGGAATGCCAGCAACGAATCACCTCGCCGATAAAAATCAAGTGATCTCCGCCGGGATACTGATGCTTATTGAGGCATTCAAACACGGCGGCACAGCCTTCTAGGATTGGTGTTTTTGCAGCTCCGAGCTGAAAGCGCACATCCTTAAAACGATTCTCCATCGAGCGGGAAAATTGTTCAGCAAGAGATTGCTGCTCAGCGGTCAGGACGTGGATTGCAAAATGAGTACATGTGGAAAATGCCGCCAAAGACCGAGATTTGAGTGCCAGGCTCCAAAGAACCAGAGGTGGAGACTCTGACACAGAATTGAAAGAACTCACGGTGAGGCCAATGTTTTGGTTTTCTTCTGAATGTGCCGTCACGATGGTGACGCCTGTGGCAAACATGCCCAGTGCAGATCTGAAATGAAACGAAGTCATGTCATCGGAGGGGGGCAAAGAGGGCATATTCACAAGAGACAATAGGGTGAGATGTGCCCCAAATCAAGAGCACATGGCCGGGGTGATGAAAAGATCAACATTGCTACAGCAATGATTTTGATCGATCTCAGAGGGAACTATCCTGAGTTTGTTCGAATCCCATCAAACAAGAAAGTGCGGCAAAACTCCCTCCTGGCAACTTATCATGCCTTGTTCATTTCAAAAATCCAAGTTGGCACTTTGGGGCCTTCTGGTATTTGCTCTGGTAAGTATTGTGTCAGGGTTGGCAGCCCATCAATGGGGCTTTTTTGAGCAATTTTCAAGCCTTGAGAGGGGTGGAATTTCAGCCACCGAACGCCAGTATGCTGAACAGCGGGCGGACCTCTGCGGTGCGGGTAATGCCACAGGAATTGGTTTAAAGGGCGATTATTTCACCAATCTCAACGCAAGCGGCTCCCCCGCTTCAAGTCGCATTGACAAATTGATTGATTTTGATGCAGCCTTTGAGGCTCCTCGGACGGCAACAGAGGCATTGGTGTCCCCTCAATCAATTCGCTGGACGGGTTGGGTCAAGCCCCCTTTGAACGGGCGCTATCGCTTTCATTTTGATGCCCCGGGGGTGACTGTCACCGTGGCGAATCAAGTGGTTTCAGGGGCGGGAGCCAAGCCAAATGCCGAGATTGAGATGGCCATTGGGCGGTTTTACCCTGTCTTGATTGAGGCTAAATCAATAGATACCTCCTACCCAGGCCGATGGCGCCTTGAATGGACTGCTCCCCACGGCCTGCGCTACGTGGTTCCAACAGCCTTGCTTTTTATACCATCAAGCCCCTGACATTTTGACTGGCTTTTATTGGCTTTGATACGATGGGTTCCTGCTTTATTTTTTCCTGAAATTTTATGGTCTCCATTTTTCAAACTCCACAAATTCAAGAGTTACTGGATACCCTGTCTGACCCGACAATTTTGCGTGATATCGGTGTTTTGCTGAGTTGCCTGGTTTGTGCCTGGGCTCTGGTTCGCTGGGCTCGGGGTCGCTCGGTAGAGCTTGATTCAATTTGGTTTGGGAAACGAATTTTTGACGGGGTTTTGTTTCCAATGGCAGCCTTGGGATTGGCCTATGGAGCCAAGGTGGTTTTATTCGAAGTGCTTAAACCGGCTGTATTTAAAGTGGCCATTCCCGCTTTACTCGCACTCCTTGTGATTCGCTTGTCGGTGCGTGTACTTAGCGCCACATTTCCAGATTCTGTCTGGTTGCGTCGAATTGAGCGCAGCATTTCCTGGGTCGCTTGGGGCTTGGTTGTGTTGTGGGTGATGGGGATTTTGCCATCCATCCTGGAGGCGATGGAAGAGGTGCGCTGGAAAATCGGTTCGGCGTATTTGACTTTACGCAACTTGATCGAAGGCACATTGACCACATCGGTGGTTCTGATGCTGGCGCTATGGGCATCTTCGGCCATTGAAAAAAAGCTATTGCGTGGCTCTGGAGACAATCTCTCGTTGCGCAAAATGGCCGCCAATCTGATCCGCGTGGGTTTGCTTTTTGTTGGCTTGATTTTGGCCCTTTCTTCAGTTGGAATTGATTTGACCGCCCTGAGCGTACTGAGTGGTGCTGTGGGGGTCGGCATGGGCCTGGGTTTGCAGAGAATTGCTGCCAATTATGTGAGCGGCTTTGTCATTTTGGCCGAACGATCTTTACGCATTGGAGACATGGTCAAGGTGGATAATTTTGAGGGGCGTATCAGCGATATTCGCACCCGTTTCACCGTCATTCGGGCCCTCAACGGACGAGAAGCCGTTGTGCCCAATGAAATTCTTTTAACCCAACGGGTTGAAAATTCTTCATTGGCCGACCCCAAGGTCAGCCTCAATACAGTGTTTCAGATTGCTTATGGGTCCAATGTGCGGGCACTGCAAGCCCGGCTTGAAAAAGATGTGCGTGGTGTGGAGCGGGTTTTGAGTGATCCCGCTCCGGCCCTGCAACTCACAGAATTTGGTGCAGACGGCTTGACCATGACCCTGCTTTTCTGGATTTCCGACCCCGAAAACGGCCCGGGTGCTGTCAAGTCCGCCGTCAATCTGAAGATCTTGGATGTACTCTCTGAGATGGGCATCAGCATCCCTTATCCTCAGCGTGAACTTCGCCTTCATCCGATGTGTGGGAAGCCCCGGGGTTGGTCCGGGGTCGAGAGCGCAGACGGCGCAGGCTCCTAATGGGGTCAGATTTCTTCGTAAAGGGGCAAGGTCAGGAACTCGGCAAACTCATCTTGAGTACTGATTTGTATGAAAATTTCAGCGGCTCGTTCAAAGTGACCCTCAAACCCGCCCGCCCGGATTTTGGCCAGCTCTTCGGGAACCAGCGCCTTGACGAGCTCTGCAGTGACTTTTCGCCCATCATCAAGAAGCCCTTTGGGGGAACGGATCCATTGCCAAACTTGACTTCGGCTGATCTCGGCAGTGGCTGCGTCTTCCATCAGGTGGTGAATCGGCACACAGCCGTTACCAGCCAGCCAAGCCCCCAAATAGTGAATGCCAACATGGATGTTCATGCGCAGTCCAGCTTCGGTGATGGGGGTGTCAGGCTGAAAATGAAGCAGGTCTGCGGCCGTTACTTTGACATCATCACGTTGCCGATGGATTTGGTTGGGTTTGTCGCCGAGAACCGCTAAAAATTCATTCATGGCGGGCTGCACCAAGCCCGGATGAGCCACCCAGCCACCATCATAACCATCGGTGGCATCCCGCTTTTTGTCGGCCACAATCCCCGCCATGGCCACGGCGTTTTTTTCTGGGTCATCTTTGATGGGGATCAGGGCGCTCATGCCGCCTATGGCAGGGGCCCCACGGCGGTGGCAGGTTTTAAGGAGCAACAAGGCATAGGCACGCATGAAGGGAGATGTCATGGTGACCTTGGCACGATCAGCAAGGCAAAAATCCCGATCAACCTTGAACTTCTTGATGCAGCTAAAAATATAGTCCCAACGACCTGCATTCAGGCCGGCTGAATGTTCTCGGAGTTCATAGAGGATTTCATCCATCTCGAAGGCCGCCAAAATGGTTTCGATGAGTACCGTGGCTTTGATGGTCCCCCGAGGCAAACCCAGCTCATTTTGCGTGAACAAGAAAATATCATTCCACAAACGAGCCTCTTGGTGGCTTTCCAATTTAGGTAAATAGAAAAAAGGCCCTGCACCGCGTTGGATCAGTTCTTTGGCATTGTGGAACATAAACAATGCAAAATCAAAGAGCCCCCCGTGAACCCGTTGCCCATCCACCGTCATGTGTTTTTCATCAAGGTGCCAACCCCGTGGACGCACTTGGAGGGTGGCGATCTTGTCATGAAGCCGATAAACTTTTCCCTTGGACTCTATCGTGAGGGTGCGACGAATGGCCTGGTAAAGATTAATTTGGCCTTGAATTTGATTTTTCCAACTGGGGCTGTGACTGTCTTCAAAATCACTCATGTAGCTGTCAGCCCCTGAATTAAAGGCATTGATAATCATTTTGGCATCTACGGGGCCAGTGATTTCAACGCGCCGACATTGCAAGGCAGCAGGGAGGGGCGCAATGCGCCAGTCACCTTCGCGAATATGCGCCGTTTGAGAGAGAAAATCAGGGCGCTCTCCGGCATCGAGGCGTTTGGCGCGCTCGGCACGAGCCGCCAAAATCGCTTGGCGACGCGGCTCAAAGGCTCGGTGAAGCTTGGCAAGCAACTCCAGGGCTGGGGCTGACAAAATAGATTCAAAACCCGGTAAAATAGGGGCATTGATTTCCACACCTGCGGGAAGTTTCATGGGTTTTTCTCCGTATTATTGAAGTATGGACTGCAGCCGCTATTGTGTCCCCTCAGAACGACCCACACCCTGCCCGCATGCAAATCAAGATATAAAATTTACGGCCCTTCGACATGCTTTCGACAAGCATGAAGCCAAAAAACCCAACCAGACACTAGACACTAATCGCCCCAGGGGCTTGAGCGCAGGTCTCAAGAATGGGCATCAGAACAATGAGAGTCGCCAAATTTTCTTGGCAGTTGGGTTTTTAAGTGCAAAGGGTCAGTTCAAAAGTTTCCTCAGTGGAGCAGGGCTTGAGGGGGCCTGTTTCTTCTTGTTGCATCAAACGAATCATGACCATCAATCGGTGTCCACTGATTTCCGGCACCAAGCGATCATTTTGAATCAGCCTGACACGCATCAAGTGGTAGCCTCGTCCGGCTGGCAAACTTTGTTGATAAACCCCTCCCACTGTGACCACTTTGTGAGGGACCCCAGCGTCGCGCAGTAAACCAAGAAGAAGGTTGAGCGCCTCCGCCAGAGGCATCAGAGGCTGGCTCCATTTAAGAATGT
>JBEIRS010000264.1:0-2467 GCA_040375795.1 Methylibium sp. | reverse complement strand
ACCTTGAACCGGCTTTGATAAGACGCAATAAAATCCAAAGGGTTGCCCTGATTGGATTCAACCACCCCATCATCCACCAATACCTCAGTTTTCATGTTTGAGGCGCGCAACCAAGTACGGGCTGGAAGCCCAATGAATGAATAGCGTCCAAAACGCTCCCCACCAACGACAGACTCCAGCAAAAAACTACGCCGAGCAGCATGACCTTGGCCCACCAACTTGAGATACACCGACAAGGGGGTGTCTAAGTCAGCGGGGACTTTGCGGATGACAGGCACCCGGTTGTAACCCTCAGCGGCCAGTTTGTTGAATTCAATTTCTGTGATCACGAACGAAAGACCTCCATGGTTAATCATAGCCGTATCACCCAAAAAGCCAGGCTGACCATGCCGGCTCTCGGCCTCACCATCCATAAGGAGCGTTGAAACCCAGCAGACACATCAGTTTTGTCTCCAGGGCTTCCATCACGACAGCTTCTTCTTCAGTTTCATGATCATACCCCTGAGCATGTAAAGCGCCATGAATCAGAAGATGGGCATAGTGGGCCTCAAGGGAAACCCCCTGTAAAACGGCCTCCCGTTCGACAACATCAGCACATAAAACCAAATCAGCAATCAGCACCGGAGCCCGTTCATAAGAAAAGGTCAAAATATTGGTGGCATAGTCTTTGTGTCGATACTCTCGGTTCAATGATTGGCCCTCAGCTTCACCGACCACTCGCACGGTCAACTCTGAAGGGGTATTCAGGGCTGTTTTCAACCAATATAAAACTTTGGCTCGAGGCAGATGAATTCGATGGGAACGAACTAAATTATCACGCGCGAACTGAAGTGATAAGCGTATATCAGGCTTCTTCATTGGATGTCATGGACTTGAAGTGAAAGCGTGTTGTCAAGAATTTTCCCAGTCGACTCATAAGATGGAGCCGAGGAATGACGGGTTTTTATAGGGTCAATACCAGACCTTTCACTGATCTCAATGCTCAGTCAAACAACCCGACTCCATGTGTAATTGTCTCTCGCAGCCGGCAGCAATGGCGGGGTCATGCGTCACGAGCACCAAGGTGGTTCCAATTTCACGGTTCAATTCGAACATCAGGTTCATTACCCGCGCCCCGGTCGCAAAATCAAGGCTTCCAGTGGGTTCATCAGCCAGCAACACCGCCGGACGAACGACAAAAGCCCGAGCCAAGGCCACACGTTGCTGCTCTCCACCTGACAGCAGCCTTGGGGTGTGTTTCAATCGATGCGCCAAGCCCACTCTACCGAGCATTTCAGTGGCTTGAGTCCGAGCATCGTTACGCCCTTGCAGCTCAAGTGGCAACATCACATTCTCTAAAGCCGTCAAGTTGGCCAGCAATTGAAAATTTTGAAATACAAAACCGATAAGTTCCCCCCGACGTGCTGCCCGCTGATCTTCATCAAGTGAAAAAAGGTCGACACCCGCCACATGGACCGAGCCATGAGTTGGCGTATCCAGACCAGCCATGATCGCCAGCAAGGTACTTTTGCCAGAACCAGAGGCCCCGACAATGGCTGCCGAATCACGGGCCTGTAAGTTGAAGTGGATATCGTGCAAAATGGTCAGGACACCATTGGCGTCTTGGACTTGTTTGGTAATGTGTTGAACTTGAATCAGAGGGTGGTTCATGATGATGGCTCAGCGAAAACTTAAGCGGCGGCAAATGATCATTCATTTGGCTGCCTTCTCTTCAATAGCCTACGTGCTTGGCTGGCCCAAGCCAGTTTGTGCGCGAAAAACGATCGAAGCAGAGGCATCCAGACGAATTCTCATACTGGGCGACAGTATGTCCTCAGAGTATGGACTGCAACGAGGCACGGGTTGGGTAGAACTCTTGATAAAAAAGCTGAATCATGAGTCACTCTATGCCCAGGTCATCAATGCCAGCATCAGTGGTGAAACCACAGCAGGAGGTCGCTCCAGGCTGGCAGCCTTGCTCAAGCAACATCAGCCCACCCACCTGCTGCTGGAACTGGGAGGCAACGATGCCCTGCGTGGGCTGTCTCTTGATATGACACAGGCTAATTTGCGCGCCATGGCTCAATCTGCCAAGGCAGCTGGGGCCAAAGTGGTGTTGGTTGGCATTCAAATACCGCCCAATTATGGCCGCGCCTACAGTCAAGGATTTGCACAATTATTCAGCAAAGTGGCTGAAGCTGAAAACTTGCCACTGGTTCCCTTTTTATTAAAAGGTGTGGCAGACCACCCACAAGCTCGAGAGCTGTTTCAAGCCGACAACATTCACCCCAATGAACGCGCCCAAGCGCAAATTTTGCACAACATTTGGGTAGTTTTGCAAAGCGTATTATCAGGCCCCCCAAGTCAATCAGGGGCTTGAGCTTTTGGGCTTCTCAAAAAAACCTAAATTTCAATTTTAATCTCTCCAAAAAACTTCAATGCACGCAGACGAAAACCCAGGAGGTCAATCGCAATTGCCGTAGCAGTT
>JBEIRS010000154.1:0-4106 GCA_040375795.1 Methylibium sp. | reverse complement strand
CGTCTTCCACATCATCCGTGGTACTGAATCGAATGTCAGCCTCAGACTGAGGATCGGGTGTCAATGTGCCCTCTGAATATGGCAGGTGATCAACATCGCTGACTTCATGAATGTTGGGTTTGATCTCAGAATTCAGACTCTCCACTTCGGGCTGATTGATATTTTCAATGGCCTGGGTCTCAATAGTTACTCCTTCTGAGGAATCCAGGAAATTATCCAGCTTGGGAGAGTTGAAATCCAGAGATACCGTTTCGTGAGACTCTATTGATTCAAAATCGGAAGGCAGGGGTGGGGGAGGCGATACGTCCGATGTCTTTGCTTCTACGGTCAGAATATCCAGCGACGTAAAGCCACTCCTGAGAGAGTTCACGGAATCGGCAATCTTTTGAATGGTGCGCTGACCATCTTGATGAGCTGCAATATCCTTTAACCATTCATCAAAATGCTGGAGAGCTTCATCCGTAAAGGCAAGGAGCCGATCATCTGCAGGTTTATTTTCACCCAGCCAGCCATTATAAGTTTGTTCGCAAAGCATGGCTGCCTCTCCAAATACAGCCAGGCCCACCATCCGAGAACTGCCCTTGAGCGTGTGGAAAGACCGCCGAATTGTGGTGAGGATCTGCATATTGCTAAGATCATTCGGAATTTGGGACAGGGCTTTTTGTGCCTCCTTAATGACGTCCTGAGCTTCTTCCAAAAAAATTCCGAGCATTTCGTCATCATCATGAATGACCGTAGATGGCGAAAAATCAATTTTAAGCTCAGGATCAAGGTTTTCTAGGCCATGGGCATCATGGGTGGCATTGATGAACTCTCCCAGAGCTTTTGAAAGTTTCTCCCTGGCCTGAACGGTGTCTTTTTCATCTGTGGCCTGTTCTAATGCCATTTTGGCTTTTGCGACGGTCGCTACCAAGTTAAGTTGCTCCGCCGCCCTTGCTTCTTGAGAAAGTATGTCCAAGTGACGGTTCAGATCATGCAATGGAACATCGCTTCGAGCTGCTGACTCAGCAATCGCCTGAGCTTGCTCAATCAAGCGTGGCTCCACAGTTGGTAGCATTTCAATTTCATGACTGGATGGGCCCAGTACATCTCGACCAATGACTGGAACCAAAATACCTGATTCACTCTTGAAAACAAAAAGAGATTTAGCCATGTGGGGCTGAACACTCAACATTCCCACAAGAAAATCAAGGGCCCCCAAATTTGAAGCCAATCGATCCAAAATCAGTGCATTTTTTTCGACCAATTGAGGCTCTGAAAGGTGAGAAATCAGAGCAGCTATATCGTTCTTCATGGAAAGAACTGCAGCGGATGCTTGATTTAACCCTAAAACAGAAAGAACTCCACGCATAGAATTCAGCAAACTTGGAACCGAATCTAAAACTCGAATATCTTCCTGATCCCTTGAAAATTGATCGATAAGCTTTTCAACTTCAAACAAACTAGCGCGCAGTTCCTGAACCACGGTCCCCATGGCTTGGCGGTCTGATCCTCGACGATACAAAGATTCCATCCACGCTTCGATAGGGGGAGATATTTGACCATTTCGCACATGCGAGATTCGCTCAGCGAGCCGACGAAGTAAATCAGCTTGCTCTGGGGAATCGACATCCGCATCTTCCAGAGAGGATTCAAGGTAAAGCAGGGCAGTGGCGACTTCCATCGCCAAAGAAGAATTCGGTGCAACGCCAGCATGGATACAAGCATGGGCTACAGCTTGAATCTCGGAGGCCAAGTGATGGCCCTCCGAATACAACTTGGTCAGAGAGTCGGCCACCAAAGCAAATTGTTCACCCAAACCACTTAGCCGATGTAATTCACCTTCTGCCACTGCAGACCAGCTCTCTTTTGCTGCAAGCACGCGCTTACTGGCTTGGTTCAAAAAAGTAGGATTAAATTTTCCAAGAATCGCTTGGCTGTAATCAACGGGCACCCCCTTGACACCCCAGGCTGCACGGGCTGCAGCCAATCGCGGAGCTTGATTCGTTTCAGCGGGTATCGCTGCATTGGCGCAAAAAAACAGTAAATCTTGAGCAAGCCTCTCGGAAACGTCAACACCCCCTCCTTCAAAAATACGAAGCTGGGATAGTAGTCTGGAGGAAAGCCGTTTGCTGTAGACATCAGATGGCAACAAGCCTTTGCTTTGAGCCTCAAATACTGCCGCCGCAAGTTGCCATAGGCTGGCCAACTTGGGATTCAAAGCGCCGGCAGCCAACTCAACACAAAGCTCGCTCATGCGCTCGAAATGCCGCTCAGAGGGCTTACGCATGATCGCCAGCATATGACATTCCATCGCTGAACGGGTTGTGACATCTGGTTGGCGTGGATTGACCCCCGAGAGGGTGGGAAAATCATGCCATGACCACTCGACGCCCCATAGATCAGCCGGATGAATACGATCTGCATTTGCAATTTCCTGCAGTGCCCGGTACTGTGGAAAAAATGACAAAGGAGACACAGGTTTATGGGCCAGCAGGCGAGAAAGATAATCCATCAGGGCAAATGAAGCCCTTTCAATACACTCTACAGCCTTTGCATTCAATAATTGCTTTGGTTGAGTCATGCAGTGTGCCAGGGCCGCCTCACTGGCTCGTAAAAGGGCCGCTGCCGGAGGCATGCCCAACATTTCCAAAGCCCCAACACTTTGATGAATCTGAACCTTCGCAGAACGCAAAATGGAAGGATCTATCGCATCAACATCTGACCCTAGGCGTGATTCCAATTCTTGGAGAAATCGATGTAAAGCCTTGTGTGCGCCATCCAGGGAGCGTCGTAACTCTTCATTTACCCAGGCCAGTGCACTGAGGTCTGTGGATTCAGTATCGTGGTTCAGTGTGTCCATTGTTTCTGTTACTCACAGGTTGCCAGGCACTCTAAAAACTCAGGCAATTTTGAATCGGGCGACGGACTGCTTAAGTTCTTCGGCTATTTTCGACAACTCACGAACCATTTGTGCCGTTGATTTTGTACCCTCTCCGGTTTGCTCAGTGACCGCGAAAATATGTTGGATATTCGCCGCCACCACATTCGCTGATTCAGCTTCACTCAGTGCTTGATTTGAAATCTGAAGAATCAAGTCAGCGAGTTTGCGAGAGACACGGTCAATATCTCCCAACGCAGCACCAGCAGCGTCAGTAAGGCGAGTTCCTTCAACCACGCCTTGTGTTGATCGTTCCATGGCCCCCACAGCGTCCTGGGTATCAGTTTGAATGGCCTTCACCAAAGCAGCAATCTGGCGGGTTGCATCGCCTGAGCGTTCAGCAAGGCGCTGAACTTCTTCGGCCACCACAGAAAAACCTCGACCTGCTTCACCTGCAGAGGCAGCTTGAATGGCCGCATTTAAAGCCAATACGTTGGTTTGCTCCGTGATGTCAGAAATCAGTTCTGTAATTTCACCAATTTCTTGCGATGATTCACCCAGACGCTTGATTCGCTTTGAAGTTTCCTGAATTTGATCTCGAATCGAATTCATACCGCCAATCGTGTTTTGTACGGCTCGAAGGCCCTGCTCTGCAGCATCCAGAGACTGACGTGCCACTTGGGCAGTTTCCTGGGCCTGGGCAGATACATTGTTAATTCTGGCAGCCATCGTCAAAACAGACTCACCTGTGTCGCGAATTTCACGCAATTGCTCCGTCGATGCAGCTAAAAGCTCTGTGGATGTTGCATCCACTTGCTGAGTGGTGTGCGTCATCCGAGAGACTGTTCCCTGTACCTGGGACACTAAGGTGCGAAGCTCTTCCACGGTGTAATTGACTGAATCGGCAATCGCACCAGTGATGTCTTCCGTGACAGTGGCCTGCTGGGTCAAGTCTCCTTCAGCCACGGTCTGTAGTTCATTCATCAGACGCAAAATAGCCGCCTGATTGGCATCATTAACACGCTTGGCTTCTTGCTCCTGACGTTCAGCTTCCAGTTGCTGATTCTCTGCATACAAGGCGCGCTGGGTCTGCTCTATCACATAAAGTCGAAGAATCCCCAAGCCACCAGCCGCAATTAACACGGCAGAAATCAAAACACCGATGACACCACCGGCGCCAAACCCAGTACGATCCTCCAAAGCATTTTGCAGCATTTCTATGCTCTCACGCAGTTTTTCGCTGTCT
>JBEIRS010000130.1:0-4670 GCA_040375795.1 Methylibium sp. | reverse complement strand
TTTGCTAAAACCCTAAAAACCTTCAAAACCGCCAGCGGTCAAGAAGGCCTTTTTTACTCATTGCCCGAACTGAGCAAAACATTTCCAAATGTCTCGCGCTTGCCGGTGTCATTGCGTATTGTCCTAGAGAGCGTTCTGCGCCACTGCGATGGACAAAAAGTCACGGCTGAGCATGTTGAACAACTGGCTCAATGGAAACCCACTGCCGAACGCAGCGATGAAATTCCTTTTGTGGTTGCCCGTGTGGTACTGCAAGACTTCACTGGCGTGCCCCTTTTGGCTGACTTGGCCGCCATGCGCAATGTCGCAGCAGCCATGGGCAAGAACCCCAAACGCATTGAACCTCTGGTGCCCGTGGATTTGGTTGTTGATCACTCTATCATGGTGGATCACTATGGCAGCAAGAAGGCCCTTGATTTGAACATGAAGCTTGAGTTCAAGCGCAATCAAGAGCGGTATGAGTTTATGAAATGGGGCATGCAGGCCTTTGACACCTTTGGTGTCGTGCCTCCAGGCTTTGGCATCGTACACCAAGTGAACCTTGAATATCTCGCTCGCGGGGTTCATCAAGGACGCAAAGGCACGGATCAAGCGGGTGTCTACTACCCTGATTCCTTGGTTGGCACCGACAGCCACACCACCATGATCAATGGCATCGGCGTGGTCGGTTGGGGTGTCGGGGGCATTGAGGCTGAAGCCGGCATGCTGGGCCAACCCGTTTATTTTTTGACCCCTGATGTGGTGGGTTTTGAACTCACTGGTCGTTTGCGTGAAGGGGTGACCGCCACCGACTTGGTCTTGACCGTGACTGAGCTGTTGCGCAAGCACAAGGTGGTCGGCAAATTTGTAGAGTTCTTTGGTGAAGGCACCGCCAACTTGTCTTTGCCTGACCGCGCCACCGTGGCCAATATGGCCCCGGAATATGGCGCCACCATGGGCTTCTTCCCAGTGGACGAGCAAACCATCGAGTATTTCCAAGGCACTGGTCGCACCAAAAAAGAAATTGAAGCCTTTGCGGCCTATTTCAAGGCTCAAAAGCTTTATGGCACCCCCAACACAGGCGACATTGATTACTCTTCGGTGGTCAAGCTTGATCTGGCGACGGTAGCCCCCAGCCTGGCCGGCCCGAAGCGGCCGCAAGATCGTATTGAAATCGGTCAGGTCAAGACGCAATTCAGTGAATTATTCAGCAAGCCCGCCGCTGAAAATGGTTTCAATCAGCGCCCTGAAAAACTCAGTCAAGCCGTGACCACCCGTGACGGCATCACACTGCATCACGGGGATGTACTGATTGCCGCGATTACCTCGTGCACCAACACCTCCAACCCTGGCGTGCTGCTGGCGGCAGGCTTGCTGGCCAAGAAGGCGGTTGAGGCGGGTTTGAAGGTCAAGCCTCATGTCAAAACCTCGCTGGCCCCAGGCTCACGCATTGTGACTGATTATCTTGACAAGGCCGGCTTGTTGCCTTATCTCGAAAAGCTTGGCTTTTACGTTGCGGGCTATGGCTGCACCACCTGTATCGGAAATGCCGGAGACCTCAGCGCTGACATCAATGAAGCCATCACCTCCAATGATTTGGTTTGCGCAGCAGTGCTTTCGGGCAACCGCAACTTTGAGGCCCGAATTCACCCCAAGCTGAAGGCCAACTTCTTGGCTTCGCCTCCGCTGGTGGTGGCTTATGCCATCGCTGGCAATGTCATGAAAGATCTGATGACTGAGCCTGTGGGCCAGGGGAGGGGAGGGAGAGACATATTTTTGGGCGATATTTGGCCCACCCGCGAAGAAATTGACCAGCTCATGAAGTTTGCCATGGATGCCAAAGCCTTCCGTGAAAACTATCACAAGGTCAATAAAGAGCCTGGCAAGCTCTGGGAGGCCGTCAAGGGGCAGACGGGTCAGGTTTATCATTGGCCTGCGTCAAGTTACATTGCCAAGCCCCCTTTCTTTGAGCACTTTGCCATGGAGCCCAAGCAGGCGGCCAGCGGTATTCAGGGTGCACGCGCCATGGCACTTTTTGGTGACTCAATTACCACTGATCATATTTCACCGGCGGGCTCCATCGACGTGGCCTCCCCAGCAGGGTCTTGGCTACAAGACAACAAAGTTCTCAAGAGTGATTTCAATTCTTACGGATCACGTCGCGGCCATCATGATGTCATGATGCGTGGCACCTTCGCGAATGTGCGCATCAAAAATCTCATGATTCCCTCCGCCGCCGATGGCTCGCGCGAAGAAGGCGGGGTCACCTTGTATCAGGAGGGAGCACAAAAGGGTCAAAAAATGTTCATCTATGATGCCGCGATGAAGTACATGGCGGCGAACATCCCCACCGTGATTTTTGCCGGGGAAGAGTATGGTACGGGGTCATCACGTGACTGGGCGGCCAAGGGCACCCAATTGCTGGGGATCAAAGCGGTTGTCGCACGCAGCTTTGAGCGTATTCATCGAAGTAACTTGGTAGGCATGGGCGTGCTGCCCCTGCAATTCAAAGGGCATGACTGCTGGAGCAGCCTGGGCATCCAGGGAGATGAAATTTTTGACATCCAACTGGGTGATGATCTCAAACCCCAACAAGACGCCACCTTGGTGATCACCTCAGCCAATGGCAAGAAACGAGAGGTTTCTTTGACGCTTCGTATTGATACCCCGATTGAAGTTGAGTACTATAAGCATGGAGGCATTTTACCGTTTGTGCTGAGGCAACTTTTGGCAGCCTGACAGCCCTTCATCCATCGGCGTACGAAACTGCTTATCAACGCCTCTCACGACGTAAAAGAAGGGCGTTGGTGACCACGCTGACACTGCTCAAGGCCATGGCCGCACTGGCCAGCATGGGGTTGAGGGCACCCAAGGCAGCCAGTGGGATGCCCAGAAGGTTATAAATGAAGGCCCAACCCAAGTTTTGGCGTATTTTCCTGACAGTGCGCCGCGAAATATCAATGGTTTGACTGATCAGGTTCAAATTGCCGTGCATGAGAGTCACCCCGGCGCTGGCCATGGCCACATCGGTGCCGCTCGACATGGCCATGCCAATGTCAGCTTCAGCCAGTGCAGGAGCATCATTGATGCCATCACCCACCATCGCCACAACCTCGCCTTGAGCCTTGAGCGTTTGGATGAGATGGGCTTTGTCAGCAGGCAATACTTCGGCCCAGGTGGTATCTATGCCCAGTTGATCAGCCATGGCTTCGGCCGCCAGACGGTTGTCGCCTGTCAATAAGACTGTTTTGATGCCCATGGATCGAAGTTGCTCCAGGGCCTGCCGGGCTGAGGGCTTGACTGTGTCACCAAAGGCCAGCATGCCGAGCAATTGATCAGCTTCGCTTTCGCGCTCGGAGACTCGCAGTAACCACGACACAGTACCACCTTGTCGCTCGAATGTCTCGGCCAATGGTTTCCATTCTTTGAGATCCAATCCACGTTCTGCCAAGCAGCGTGAACTGCCCAAAAGTATCTGCTGCCCCTCAACCACGCCTTGAATCCCACGCCCAGGAAGGGCTTGAGCCTGCAAGGGTGGAGCAAGCACCCAAGCGCGAGCCTGCACGGCATCCAGGGTGGCGCGGGCCAAAGGGTGTTGGCTGCTGAGCTGAAGACTTCCTGCCCAACGCAAGAGATCGTTCTCGGACAGGCCAGAAGCGGGATGAAGTGCCAGCAGGGTAGGGCGGCCCAAGGTCAGTGTCCCTGTTTTATCAAACACAATAGTGGAAATTCTGTGTGCACATTCCAGGGCTTGTGCATCTTTGATGAAAATACCTTGTCGTGCTGCGACCCCTGTTCCCACCATGATCGCTGTAGGGGTTGCCAGGCCAAGGGCGCAAGGGCAAGCAATCACCAAGACCGAAACCGCATGAATCAAAGCCGTTTCCCAGCTGGGGCCCCACAAGAACCATGCCAGGCCGGTGAGGGTGGCCATCAAAATCACCACTGGCACAAAAATTTCACTCACTCGGTCAACCATGCGCTGAATCGGGGCTTTTGTCGCCTGTGCATTTTCGACCGAGCGGATCATTTGTGCCAGCAAGGTGTCTGCACCAAGGGCTAAGGTTTCAATGATCAGATGTCCTTCACCGTTCATGGCCCCCCCAGTGACGCGGTCTCCTTGGGTCTTTCCAATCGGTAAGCTTTCTCCGGTCAAGAGGGATTCATCCACATCAGAGACCCCTTCTAAAACCCGCCCATCAACGGGTACTTGTTCGCCTGGGCGAACAAGTACAAGATCCCCAAGACGAAGCTCATCCATAGGGAGCGAGACCTCACCTTGCTCACGTCGAACCCGAGCATGGGTAGGGCGCAAAGCCCCAAAGGCACGAAGGGCTTCAGTGGTTTTTCGTTTGGCACGGGCCTCAAGCCATTGGCCAAAACGAACCAAGCTGATCACTGACGCAGAGGCTTCAAAATAAAGCAGATGGTGAGTTTGAGGAGGGTCGGCATGAGTGAACAGCACATAGCAGGACAAACCATAGGCTGCCGAACTCCCTAAACTTACCAACACATCCATATTGGGCGTGACGGCTCGCAAGGCCACCCAAGCATGGCGATAAAACGGCGCACCGAGGCCAAACTGCACCAATGTGGCCAAGAGCCACTGCATCCAGCCAGGCAGGATTGCAACCGGCTCCCGGGGGGACAGCAGCATTGGCCACATCAAGGGCAAAGTCAGAGCAAACCCG
>JBEIRS010000047.1:0-8252 GCA_040375795.1 Methylibium sp. | reverse complement strand
CAAGGGGTTGAGAACAGAAAAATTGGGGCCTATTTTTTTCAGAGTCCAGTTCCAGCCACCCACCATCAACGTCGAAGCAATACTCACCCCCATACAACCCAAGCCTGCTGGAATAATCACCCAAAGCATCCGCTGAACAAGAGCCCAGAGCCACGATGACATCAGTTCGGGTTGTTGTAAAAGTTTTATATCAAAGCGCAACCCTTGAGAAAGGGTCTCACGCAGCCAAACAATGAGATCCGTGCCCAGCGCATAGCACGCTGCCACGCATGTTGTGAGCACCGTGAAATGCACAACATCCGTTGAACGCGGAAGATTGCCTTCTTCGCGTGCTTTGCCAAGCTTGCGCTCGGTGGCGGGTAAGTTGCGATTTTCAGTAGACTCTGCCATCAAAAGCCCCAAGCATTTTGTGATTCTCAAATCATCATGCGTGGGCTTTCTTTTAAACAGCGGTACAAAACAATCCTATTTGATTGGGCATACAAGCAAACTTTTCCTCGCGTACAACGATTCAAGGCCTGATGCCTTGAATGGGCCACTTCCACTTTTTATGTTTGCTCTACACAGGATGCCGCTGATGGTGGCTGTTGGAATGTGCTCCCCACGCGGTCAGGTCTTGAGCGGTAGGGCAACTGCCTTGCTGGTGCTGGTTGTAGAGATAGAGAAAATAATACACTGTTGCGTATTATTATCCGCTGATAGAGTTCGCCTCCTTTGATTTATACTTTTTTTGAAATTGTCCCTGATGAAACTTTTATTTGTATTCGTCTCTATCGCCTTGGCGCTATCGATGCCTGTGGGGGTAGAGGCCCAGAATCAAGCCACTGGTCTTATCAGCTCGGCCCCCAAGCCTGCCTTGAGCGTTCAGACCACTTTGGCCCAGTCAGCCCAGTGGCCGGTCTTGCTTCCTGTCACAGGTTCGGTGGCCGCATGGCAAGAAGTGGTGATTGGCGCAGAAGTCGGGGGCATGAGAATTGCCGAAGTATTGGTTGAAATTGGAGATCGGGTCAAAAAAGGTCAAGTGTTGGTGCGCTTGTCTGCCAGCACGCTGGAATCCGATGTGGCAGCGGCCCGCGCCGCGCTTCATGAGGCCGAAGTTCATGCCCGGGAAGCCCGCGCTCAAGCTGAACGGGTTCGACCGTTGGCTGGTTCTGAGGCCTTGAGCGCTCAACAGATTGACAGTTTATTGGCGGCGGCTGAGGCGGCTGAGGCGCGTGTGGCCGCCCTGAAAGCACGATTGACGTCCGAGGAATTGCGTTTGGGCTACACCCGCATCCGGGCCCCAGATGATGGCGTGATCACCCTGCGCGATGCCCTCGAGGGGGGGCTGGCTCAAGCCGGCCAGCCTTTGCTTCGTTTACAAAGGCAAGGCAAGCTGGAGTGGCGTGCTGAGGTGCCCGGGCACTTGCTGGCCCCTGTCAAGGTGGGCCAAAAAGCTCGCTTGCAGGTGGGTAATGAGCGGGTTGAGGGCCGTGTACGTCAAGTGGGCCCCACCATTGATGCGCAGTCGCGCAATGGGCTTGTTTACGTGGATTTGCCTGAATCTCCAGGCCTTCGGGCAGGTCTTTTTGCCCGTGGTGAATTGTTGATCAGCGAGGCAACCGTGCTGACCCTGCCGCAAACTGCCGTGCTTTTGCGTGATGGTTTCAGTTATGTTTTTAAGTTGGAGGGCGGCCAGCGCGTGCGCCAGGCCAAGGTCGAAACCGGACAACGGCAGGGAGATCGGGTGGAGGTTCGCAGCGGCCTGGACGCCACAACCCCTGTGGTGGCCCGAGGCGTCGGGTTTTTATCTGATGGCGATCTCGTTCGCATCTCCCCCTAAAAGCCAGAGCAAGTCACCATGTTCAATGTCTCTCGCTGGTCGATTACCAATCCTGTTCCAGCAATTTTGCTGTTCATCATTTTGACCGTGGCTGGTTTACTTGGCTTCAAGGCCATGAAAATCCAGCAATTTCCCGATATCGAGTTGCCAACCATCGTGGTCAGCACCAGTCTTCCCGGTGCGGCCCCGGCCCAAATGGAAACCGAGGTGGCACGCAAAATTGAAAATGCCTTGGCCACCTTGCAGGGGATCAAGCATATTTATGCCAAAGTACAAGACGGCACGGCCACTGTCTCGGCAGAGTTTCGCCTTGAAAAACCCCTGCAAGAGGCTCTTGACGATGTGCGTGATGCCGTGGCGCGCGTGCGGGCGGATCTCCCCACCGACCTGCGTGACCCTGTCATCACCAAGATGAGCCTTGCTGGCGCTCCGATTCTCACTTATACCGTGGCATCGTCCAGTATGGACAATGAGGCGCTGAGCTGGTTCGTAGATAACCAAGTCACCCGAGAGATTTTGGCGGTCAAAGGTGTGGGCAGTGTGGCGCGTGTGGGTGGGGTGACTCGAGAGGTGCGTATTGAACTTGATCCCGAGCGCCTGATGGCTCTCGGCATCAGCGCTGCAGAGGTGTCGCGCCAACTCAAAGCCATCCAGGCCGAAGCCCCAGGAGGGCAAGTGACTCTGGGCGGCACCGAGCAAAGCCTTCGCACCATGGGCACCGTACAAATGGCCTCTGATTTGGGAAGCATAGAAATAGCCTTTCAAGATGGCCGGCGCTTGCGCCTTGATCAACTGGCTCAAGTCTTTGACACCGTGGCTGAACAGCGCAGCGGGGCTTTTTTGAATGGCCAAGCGGTGGTAGGCTTTGAAATCATTCGCGCCAAAGGCGCGGGTGAAGTTGAGGTGGCTCAAGGGGTGCGCGCTGCCATTGATCGCCTCAGCCTGGCCCACCCTGACCTACAGTTCACAGAAGCCTTCAATTTTGTTGACCCCGTCATTGAAAACTTCAATAGCAGCATGTGGATGCTGATCGAGGGGGGCATTTTGGCAGTATTGGTGGTGGCTTTCTTTTTGCGTGATTGGCGCGCCACTTTTGTCAGTGCAGTGGCCCTTCCGCTTTCAGTGATTCCCACATTTTTAGTGATGTCCTGGATGGGGTTTTCTTTAAATGTGGTGACGCTTCTTTCACTGTCTTTGGTGATTGGCGTTTTGGTTGATGATGCGATCGTCGAAATCGAAAATATCATGCGTCACCTGACGCAGGGAAAATCGCCCCTTGAAGCCGCACGCGAAGCGGCTGATGAAATTGGCTTGGCCGTGATTGCCACAACGTTTACCCTGATTGCTGTATTTTTACCTACGGCTTTCATGAGTGGGATACCGGGCAAGTTTTTTGTTCAATTTGGCTGGACTGCTGCGATTGCCGTGTTTTTCAGTTTGGTGGTGGCACGCATGCTCACGCCCATGATGGCGGCTTATCTGCTTAAAAAGCCGGCACGAGAGCATCCAGAACCCTTCTGGATGCCAGCCTACCTGCGCGCAGCGCGGTGGGCTTTTACCCATAAAAGCATCACCCTGCTGCTGACTCTGGCCTTTGGTGCGCTGAGCTTGGCTCCCCTGGTGGCTGGCAAAATTCAGGGGGCATTTATTCCGCCCGACGACTTGAGTCAAACCCAGGTCACAATACAGCTTGAACCCGGCAGCACCTATGAACAAACCCGTGCCGTGGCCGCTCAGGCTGAAAAAATCGTGGCTCAACATCCTCATGTCAAACTGATTTACACGGCTATAGGCGGGGGCGCCGCAGGATCCGACCCTTTCACCATGGGGGGGGTGCCTGAGGTGCGCAAAGCCACACTCACCATCAACCTGACGCCTCGCAAGGATCGCCGTGGCACGAGCAAGCAAGACATTGAGCAAGACCTTCGACAGCGCCTTGAAGTGATCCCTGCTGCACGTATCAATGTGGCGTTTGGAGGATCCTCTGAAAAATATGTACTGGTGCTTGCTGGCCAAGATGGGGAGGCCTTGGCAGCGCATGCCGTAAAAGTTGAGCAAGAACTGCGAACCATCCCGGGCATTGGTCAGGTGACCAGCAGTTCAAGCTTGCAGCGGCCTGAGTTGATTGTGCGCCCAGATTTTGCCCGTGCGGCTGATTTGGGCGTCAATACAGCAGCGATTGCAGACACCTTGCGTATCGCCACCCGTGGAGACTACGATCCACTATTACCCAAACTCAATTTGAGCCAACGTCAAGTCCCGATTGTGGTTCGATTGCCTGATGCGGCCCGACAAGACCTCGCGCTCATTGAACAACTCACCGTGCCAGGCCTGCGCGGCCCTGTGCCGCTTCAACAAGTGGCCGAGATCAGCCTTTCAAGCGGCCCAGCCCAGATTGACCGCTATGACCGGTTGCGCAATATGAACTTTGAGATTGAGCTCAATGGCCAGGCTCTGGGTTGGGTTCAGGCCACAGCCGCCGCTTTGCCCAGCCTGACTCAATTACCCCCCGGAATCATCAAAACCGAAATTGGTGATGCAGAAGCTTTTGCGGAACTCGGCCAGAGCTTTTTGCTGGCCATGGGAACGGGAGTGGCCTGTATTTATATTGTGCTGGTGCTGCTTTTCCATGCTTGGGTGCAGCCCGTGACCATTCTGGGCGCTTTGGTATTATCAATTCCTGGCGCTATTTTGGCTTTGTTTGTCACCGGAACCGACCTCTCCATGCCTGCCATGATCGGCATGATCATGTTGATGGGCATTGCCACCAAGAATTCTATTCTTTTGGTAGAGTACGCCATCGTGGCTCAGCGAGATCGGGGGATGAGCCGTATTGAGGCCTTACTGGATGCCTGCCACAAACGCGCCCGCCCGATCATCATGACCACGCTGGCCATGGGGGCCGGCATGCTGCCCATTGCCCTTGGCTTTGGCACCGACCCCAGCTTTCGGGCACCGATGGCCATAGTGGTCATTGGCGGCCTGATCACCTCCACCTTCCTCAGCCTTTTGGTGATCCCCGTGCTCTATGAATGGGTCGATGATGTGGTTCAATTATTGCGACGCCAAAAGCATCCACATGGGCTTCATACCAAATCATCTTGAATCCATCCAAGTGGCGCGCAAGGTCAAGTCAAAACCATCGCCGAACAGCCATTTTTCAAGCGCAATGGCTCAAGATGACAGGGCCCAGGCAATATGTTCAGCCACCATTGGTGTTGCCCAGGTCAATCGAGATTGCAATGCTTGGCGCGCAGTGTCTTGCCACGTGCCATTGGCCGCGGAAGATCGAATGCCATTGCCCAAAGCCACAGCCAGGTTGCGCTGCCAGCGTTCAAAGCCAATTCGACGAATTGCACTGCCTTTCGTGTGGTGCAAAAATTCGGCCTCAGACCATTGCCACAAATGCAGCAAAGTTGCCTCTTCCCACACGGCACGAACGTCAAAATCTGGCAAGCTTGAGCGCTGGGCAAACTTATTCCAGGGGCACACCAATTGACAATCATCGCAACCATAAATGCGCTGACCGATCAAGGGCCGCAATTCTAGGGGGATCGGGCCTTCATGTTCAATTGTCAAGTAAGCAATACAACGTCGGGCATCCAGATGGTAAGGTGCCACGATGGCCTGGGTAGGGCACACATCAAGGCACGCAGAACAATGGCCACAATGTGCACTGATGGCAGGGGTCGGGGGCAAGGCCAGATCCGAAAAAATCTCACCCAAAAAAAACGTGGACCCAGCGTCACGGTTCAGTGCCAAAGTATGTTTGCCACGCCACCCCAAGCCACTGCGAGTGGCCAATTCAACCTCAAGCACCGGGGCTGAATCTGAAAAAACGCGGTAGCCAAAAGGCCCTACCCAGGAAGCCAAAGATTCTGCCAACCGAGTCAAACGAGGTCGCAAAACGTGATGATAATCACGCCCCCGGGCATACAAAGAAATCCCGGCTTGGTCGGATTGGTGCAATCGATCCCATTCAATTTTCTGCCAGCCCGTTTTTGTCTCGGCCGCAAGATAGTTCATGCGGGCCGTGATGATGCTCAGGGTGCCCGGAACCAGCTCTTGTGGGCGCGCTCGTTTCAGCCCATGTTTTGACATATAAGACATCTCTCCATGAAACCCGGCCTCGAGCCACTTGAGCAAGCCAGGCTCGGCCTCAGAAAGGTCAACAGACGAAATGCCAATCTGCGAAAATCCAAGGGCCTGGGCTTGGGCATGCAGACATCTCAGAAGCTCGGGCATATTCAAATTTTGCATCGAAGGAAGCATCATTCAATGATTTTAAAAACTGGGCATGAAACCTGGCCTGATGAAGCAGGCTGCCAAAAAAGTGCAGCCCGCCTGGCGGCTTGCCCTGAGCTGCCTGCGGCCATCATTGAGTTGCACGGTGAACTTGGCGCCGGGAAAACCACCTTTGTTCGAAACCTTTTATGGGCTTTGGGGGTCAAAGGGCTGATCAAAAGCCCCACCTACGCCTTGATGGAATCTTACAGCCTTCCATTTTCTGGCCTGGTCTCGCATTTTGATTTTTATCGCTTTGACAACCCCCAGGAATGGGAAGATGCCGGCTTTCGAGACGTTTTTGCTGCCCCCGGCCTGAAACTGATCGAATGGCCCGAAAAAGCCCATGGACTACTGCCTCAGCCTGATTTAAGCTTACATTTTGATTGTGTTAGTGATTCTATTCGTCATGTCCTCTGGAAGGCCTTTTCACCCCGGGGGCTTCTATTGATGCCCATCTCTCATGAATGACGTTCCCCGTCTTTCACGTCGTGCGGCTTTGCGATCCATGGGGGTCTGGACCCTCAGCCTGGCGCCCCACCGTGGAAGTTGGGGGGCTGAAATCATTGGCGTTCGGGTGTGGCCTGCATTAGATTACACCCGGGTGACCATCGAGAGTGCCTCGCCCTTACAAGCACGGCATTTTCTTGCTGAACAGCCAGAACGCTTGGTGCTTGAAATTGAAGGCCTGGAATTGACCGCATCCCTCAAAACACTGGTGTCCCAAGTCACGGCAGATGACCCCTTTATTGTAGGTATTCGAGTCGGGCAGTTTTTACCAAAGCTGCTTCGCCTTGTGATTGATTTGAAGCAAAAAACCCGCCCCGAGGTATTTTCTTTGCCTCCCGCAGCGGCTTATCGTCACCGCCTGCTTCTGGATCTTTACCCCAAATTTGAACCCGATCCGCTCTTGATGCTGCTGAATTCAAGGGCATCTACAGATCGTCCTGCGCAAACACCTCAAGATATCCTGGGTGAATTTATTCAACAAAATGATTCAGCCTTCAAGGCGCCCCAAGCTCAAAAACCCCGTCCTTCCACCGCGCCCTCAGTGACACCATCCTCTAGGACACATCGTGATCATGATCGGCTTGATCGGCTTTGGGTGGTTGTCCTGGACCCTGGTCATGGCGGGGAAGACCCCGGCGCCATCGGGCCGAGCGGACTTCAAGAAAAAGAGGTGGTGCTGTCAATCGCTTTACAACTGCGTCAACGCCTCCAAAAAATTCCCAGGATGCTCGTGGTCATGACACGCGAGCAAGATTTTTTTGTGCCCCTGGGTGAGCGTGTCCGAAAAGCTCGGCAAGTACAGGCTGACCTTTTGGTGTCAATTCATGCCGACGCTTTTTTCAAGCCTCAGGCCCAAGGCGCCTCAGTGTTTGCTCTGAGCCCTCGAGGGGCCAGCAGCGCTGCGGCTCAATGGATGGCACAACGTGAAAATTCGTCAGATGTTGTCGGTGGGGTGCGCCTGCAAGCCCAAGACAAAAGCATCTGGCAAACTTTGCTTGACATGAGCACGGCCGCGCAAATCAAAGACAGCCTACGCCTTGGGGCCGAGGTGTTGGGGCAAATGGGGCGGGTTGGAAAACTGCATAAGCCACAGGTTGAGCAAGCTGGCTTTGCCGTACTGAAAGACCCAGAAATTCCTTCCATTTTAGTAGAAACTGGGTTTATTTCCAACCCTGAAGAAGAAGCCAAGCTGGCAACCCCGCTTTACCAAGCCCGCCTCGTTGAGGCCTTGGCCACAGGGATTCAACGCTACTTTGCCAAAAACCCTCCGCTGGCACGCCGGCCACGCGCCTAGTCTTAGCGTCTCGCGTCATAAGTCTTGCATCAATCCTCATGCTGCGCGCAGTTGCAGCATGCGCGTAGTCGTAGCATCCAGCATTTGATGAATACAGGGTTGGGCTGCGGATTGATGAGTGACAGTCATTGACTCTGCAAAATTCAATGAGGTGATGCTACTCTGGATGCTGCGACTGCGCGCAGCATGACAGGTGGATGGGCGATGGCCACCTTGCCTGATGAGGACGTGTTAACACAACCGAAGGGATTCGATGATCAGGGTGAGCCACTTCGGCTTGCGGGGACCGCATCCCAACCCCCCCCAAAACAGGGGGGTAAAGAATTAAAAAAAGTCCGCTAT
>JBEIRS010000349.1:0-1423 GCA_040375795.1 Methylibium sp. | reverse complement strand
GAGCATATTCCCGGCATCCATGGCCCCCTCAGATTTACCTGCACCCACCATGGTGTGAATTTCATCAATAAATACAATGGTCTGGCCTTCATCCTGAGCCACCTCTTTGAGAACAGATTTCAGTCGTTCATCGAATTCACCCCGGTATTTGGCCCCTGCCAATAACAAAGCCATATCAAGTACCAGCACGCGCTTTTTCTTGAGTGACTCTGGCACTTCACCTGCCACAATGCGCTGTGCCAGCCCTTCAACAATGGCGGTCTTGCCAACCCCAGGCTCACCAATCAAGACGGGGTTGTTTTTAGATCGGCGCTGCAAAACCTGAATGGCACGGCGAATTTCGTCATCGCGACCAATGACTGGATCGAGCTTTCCTAAGCTGGCCCGCTCGGTCAGATCCAAAGTGTATTTTTTGAGAGCCTCACGCTGAGACTCTGCGCCAGGAGCGTCCACCTTTTGACCGCCACGCACGCTCTCAATCGCTACCTCAAGGGCTCGACGGGTCAACCCATGCTCTTTAATAAGCTGACCTATCGAGGCCTTGGTATCACAAAGAGCCAGCAAAAACATTTCGCTGGCGATGAATTGATCACCCCGTTTGCTGGATTCTTTCTCAGCAGCCTGTAAAAGCGTGATGAGATCGCGCCCTGGTTGCACATGCCCGCCCCCTTCGACGGTGGGTAAACGAGCAATCTCAACGTCCAGGGCCCCTGTCAAACCTTGGGTGTGAACCCCGGCTCGCGACAACAAGGCTCTTGGGCCATCTTGCTGGCCAAGCATGGCCAGCAAGAGATGAGATGGCTCAATGTAAGGGTTGTCCCGCGTGACAGCCATGCTCTGGGCTTCTGCAAGAGCTTCTTGGAACTTGGTGGTCAGTTTGTCGATACGCATGCATTTCTCCACACAGTCGAGACCTTCAATTGAGGAGGCCTGGAAGGATTGTTTCAAAAGGAAAGCGAAAAATATTTAGAAAACTCTATCAAACCGATCATAAAAAAATCCCGGCAAGATATTTTTCAAAATCCGCTGTCTTGATTTGGGGGTCTATCGGCTGAAATTCAATCCCTGCAGCGTGAGGAGGCATCCGCTGACTCACGAGGGATCTCAAAGTAATCCCTTTTGATGCTGCACGAATTCGCAGCAACGTGCTTTGTAAGTATTTTAGTGATTTGACCATGATCTGGAGCCCTACAAAAACCCACCTGGGTTCTTTTCTCGAATAAAATCATAGCCAATGGTTCGCTCCCTCTTTCAAGTCAAGCTGTGCTCTCAGCCCTGTCATGCGTTTACATCATTTTCTTGGGCTCATACGGCACAAGCATACCCACCCTCACCCCCTCCCACGTCTCAAGAAAGGCGCTCATCGCCAATCATTGCTATCTTGGGGTTTATGGCAAAGGCTGGCCCTTTCCAGCATGTTCTT
>JBEIRS010000202.1:0-3313 GCA_040375795.1 Methylibium sp. | reverse complement strand
GGTCAATAAAATCCGCTGAGCAAACATTGGAGGCCAGCATCGCCTCTTCAATCAGACGATGGGCTTCATTGCGGGTTCGAGGAACAATTTTTTCAATTCGGCCATTTTCATCGCAAATAATTTGGGTTTCGGTGGTTTCGATATCCATTGCTCCGCGTAACGCGCGAGCCTTGACGAGTGCACGATACACCTCATGAAGATCCAGCAGTCTGGGCACCAGAGTTTGCCACTTGATCGCTTCAGGCCCGCGGGTATTGCTCAAAATAGCGGCAACTTCCTGATAAGTGAAGCGCGCATGCGAACAAATCACTGCCGGGAAAAATTGATAAGCATGAATTTCACCGGCAGGAGTGACGAGCATATCGCATACCATTGCCAAACGTTTTTCATGGGGGTTGAGCGAGCACAAGCCATTCGAAAGTTTCTCAGGAAGCATCGGAATGACGCGCCGCGGAAAATATACCGAGGTTGCACGCTCATACGCGTCAATATCCAGGGGCTCCCCTGGCTTGACATAATGGCTGACATCTGCGATAGCCACCACCAGCCGCCAGCCTTTGGCCTTGCCAACTTTGGCGGGCTCGCAATAAACGGCATCATCAAAGTCCCGGGCATCTTCGCCATCGATCGTGACAAGTGCAACATCTGTCAAATCAATCCGGGCTTTGCAATCTGATGCACGTACTTTGTCTGGCAACGCCGATGCTTGAGCCAGAGCCTCGGCAGAAAATTGATGCGGCACTTCATATTTTCGTACCGCAATTTCGATCTCCATTCCAGGGTCGTCAATATCTCCCAAGACTTCGATGACACGGCCTACAGGCTGTGAATGCATGGAAGGTGGCTCGGTCAACTCAACCACCACCACCTGTCCTGAGGTGGCATTGGCCGTGGCATTTTTTGGAATAAGAATGTCTTGGCCGTAACGGTTGTCTTCAGGAGCCAGCAGCCAAATGCCATTTTCATGGAGCAGTCGCCCAATAATGGGAGATTTCTTGCGCTCGAGAATTTCAAGTATCTTGCCTTCTGGCCGGCCCTTGCGATCCTGCCCCACAATACGTGCGCGTACACGATCACGGTGCAATACAGCTCGCATTTCCTGTGGGGAAAGATAAAGGTCAGGGTGATGGTCTTCACGCACCAAAAAACCATGGCCATCGCGATGCCCTTGAATGACCCCAATCACGTCGCTCATCAGTTCAGAGCCAGGCACAGGGAAGCTGGTCAAATGTTTTTTATTGGTGGTAGAATTCATGGTTTCCTGAATGCCCAGGTGGCGGAATTGGTAGACGCACTAGTTTCAGGTACTAGCGGGTAACTCCGTGGAGGTTCGAGTCCTCTCTTGGGCACCAAGTCAAGTAAGTTCAAAAATTCAAAAAAACCGACAAACAAAAGTCGGTTTTTTTGTCCCTTGGTTTTGCTCAAAACAATCCCGTTCAAATCGAAAACTTCCGAGCAAGTTGAGATGGTCGCATCTGGTCATAATCCTCGAAAGGTTGGTGAATCCAGGGGCATGTGGGTAAAAGTTCAACGTAATAATTCGGCACATAGCTTGAGCATCCTTTGGTCCAGATGACCGCTGAACGCAATTCGGTCACCTCAGGCTGGTTTTTCAGGCGGTTGACCACTGCTTCAAGTGTAAGGCCAGAGTCTGCCAAATCATCAACAAGCAACACTCGACCCGTCAGCTTGCCTTGCGGTAGCGTGATGTACTGTGCCAAACCGAGCCGGCCTTGAATGGTGCTCCCGGCTTCAGAACGGTAAGAGCTCGTTGACATGATGCCCAGGGGCTTGTCGAAGACCCTTGACATGATGTCTCCAGGGCGCAGCCCACCGCGTGCCAAACACAAAATTTGATCAAATTCCCAGCCCGAGGCATGTACTTTGAGCGCTAGGCGTTCAATCAGCAAATGGTATTCGTCCCAGGAAACATAAAGGTGCTTGCCATCTTCTGTGAGCATATTGTTTTCTCGCTGAATCATGACCCCAACGTGGTCAGGCTTGATAAGGGTGACGTAACAAAATCGTGTGCTCCCGATCTGGGCCTGTAGAAACCATATCAATCGGCGCACCGATCAACTCTTGCACGCGCTCTAAGTAGCGACGGGCAGGAGCAGGCAAAGCCGCCCATTGAGTGATCCCGGCTGTCGAGCCTGTCCATCCAGGAAAGGTTTCGTAGATCGGCTGACAATGGATGATGTCTGCGCTATCAAGAGGCAAAATATCGGTACACCGCCCAGCCTGTTCATAAGCCACACAAACTTTGATTTCTTCCAGTCCGTCCAGGACATCGAGCTTGGTGATGCACAAACCAGACAGGCCATTGATGATGACCGATCGCTTGAGAGCGGCGGCATCAAGCCAGCCACAACGGCGCGGTCGGCCAGTGACGGTGCCACGCTCTTGGCCAATGCTTGAAAGGTGGTGGCCCACAGTGCCTGGTGTATCCATTGGCAATTCAGTAGGAAAGGGGCCACTCCCAACACGGGTGGTGTATGCCTTGGTGATACCAAGCACATAATGCAGTGAACCGGGGCCAAGGCCGGTGCCCGCAGCTGCATTGCCAGCCACGCAATTGCTGGAAGTCACATAGGGGTAGGTTCCATGATCAACATCAAGAAGGGTTCCTTGGGCCCCTTCAAAAAGAATATTGGCCCCTTGCTGGTTGGCTGTATGTAGCAAATAACCCACATCGGCCATCATGGGGTGGATTTGTTCAGCCAAAACCATGGCATGGTCAAAAATAGGCTGAACCTCAAGGGATTGAGAACGCAGATAGCCGGTCAATGAAAAATTATGCAGATCGATCAGATCTTTGAGTTTTTCAAGAAAAAGCGACGGGTGTTTCAGATCCTGGACACGCAGAGCACGACGTGCAACCTTGTCTTCGTAAGCTGGGCCAATTCCTTTTCCTGTGGTGCCAATTTTTCCGCTCCCCTGGCTATCACGTAGCCGCTCACGTGCCTTGTCGATTTCAGCATGAAAGGGAAGAATCAAAGGACACGATTCACTGATAAACAGGCGCGAACGAACCTCAATGCCGATTGATTCAAGGCGTGCAATCTCGGCCATCAGGTGGCTGGGGTCGAGAACCACACCATTGCCAATGTAGCAGGCCACATTTTCGCGCATGATGCCCGAAGGAATCAGTTGCAAGGCTGTCTTGACACCCTTGATAACAAGGGTGTGGCCTGCGTTGTGGCCCCCTTGAAATCGAACCACGGCTTGAGCGTGATCCGTCAGCCAATCAACGACTTTGCCTTTCCCTTCATCACACCACTGGGTTCCTACAACCACCACATTGCTGCCAGTG